>NZ_LT841358.1:1549558-1849558 GCF_900177045.1 Candidatus Nitrosotalea okcheonensis | reverse complement strand
TAGTTGGCCATATAATTGGAAATAGACATAGACCAATCCAGATTGATGATGAGGGAGTTATTTACTTTCCAGTTATGGCAGAGTCTGAAATAGAGACCTTTAGTCACCTTTTTGGAAACCTTGTTAATCATATGGATATCAACATACAGGAAAGAATTTTTGAACCAGAAGATAGTCTTAACGTCCATGAACATTAATTCAGAATTTCATATAATGCAGTTATCTGACTCTTTTTTTCCATCTGGAATGTTTGGTATGTCATGGGGTTTAGAATCTCTTGTCAGATCGGGCCATATAAAAAAAGAAGAAAATGTTTTGAAATTCATTGAAAATCAGATTTATTTTCAGCTTGCTCCCTGTGATTGTCCATTTTTATTGCATGTCATAAAGGCTGTAAAACAAAACGATCTTCAGAAAATAATAGAATTGGATGATAAATATTATTCCCTTAAATTGATAAAAGAAGTAAGTATAGCATCAACTAGATCTGGTCATCAAATTCTTTATTGTGGATCAGATATGGTTGGTAACAAAAATTTGTTAATGCGTAAATTCCTAAAAAAGATTCAAGCCAAGAAATCTCATGGGACGTATCCAGTATGTTTTGGAATAGTGACAGCATCTTTAGGAATATCCGGTACAAGTTCAGTCAGGATGATGATCTATTCATACAGTACCAGCGTTGTAGCAGCAGCAGTAAGACTTGGAATAATTGAACATTTTGCTGGCCAGAGAATTTTGATGCGTGTGTCAGAGTATGCAAATCACATCATCAAATCCATTAAGAAGAAGTCCATAGAGAATATTTGGCAGTTGACTCCAATGACAGATATTTTTCAGATGATGCATGAACATAGCGATAATAGAATGTTTATTACTTGATTTTTGGCTAATTTGATATGAAGACAAAATCAATTCCTAAGCTTGGCATAGGAGGTCCAGTAGGTTCTGGAAAGACTCGCCTCATAGAAAAGCTAGTCCCAATTTTATATGGTAGAGGTTATCGTTGTTGCATAATTTCCAATGATGTTATTTCAAAGGAAGATGCAGAAAGGATGAGAAGAACACTTTCAACTGAAACCAATCTGATGCCTGAGGAACTCATAATAGGATTAGCAACAGGAGGTTGTCCTCATACTGCAATCCGAGAGGATCCATCAATGAATTTAGCAGTTGTCAATGAAATCCAAGAGAAAGATTCGTCTCTTGACTTGATAATAATAGAAAGTGGCGGGGATAATATCATGACTACTTTCAGTCCAGCTTTAGCAGATTATTTTATTTATATCATAGATGTCTCAGGTGGAGACAAGTATCCAAGGAAGGGAGGATTAGGAATAGAAAGTTGTGATCTTCTAGTAATAAACAAGATAGACTTGGCACCATATGTAGGAGCAAACCTTGCTGTCATGCAATCTGACGCAGAGCGAATAAGACCCAATAAACCATATCAATTTGTAAATTGCAGCACGGGTCAAGGAGTAGACCTTATAGCAGACCGCATAATCAATGATTTATTATTTGAGAAAAAGAAAAAAAAGAGTGACTGAAATAAAATATTCGGTCTCAAGACTCTTTCCTGTTCACAAAAAATATCCTACACCTAGCACATATGGATTTATAGGAATCTTCCTTGATACAAATGAGCATTCAAGGACCATAATACGAGATCTTAGAACAAAGGCACCAATGTTAGTTCAACGAGCCATTTATCCTGACACACAATTTCCACAAATGGCATACATATACTTGATGTCATCATCCGGAGGGATTTTGGAAGGAGATACTTTAGAGACTAGAATTATAGCAGGAAAAAATACTGTATCCCATATAACAAATCAAGCTGCGACTAAAATATACAAATGCACAGGAAAACTTTCTAAACAACTTGTAGATATCCACATTGAAAATAATTCTTACTTGGAGTTTATACCAAATCAAATAATACCTTTTAGATCATCAAGATTCTATCAGGAGACTAGATTAAAAGTTGAAGAAGGTTCAACTCTGATCTACAGTGAAATAATTTCAGCTGGGAGAATAGCTTCAGATGAAAAATTTCAGTTTCAAGTATGTGGGTTACGAATAAATGTTTATGATAATAATGATAGAATTCTTTTTTCGGATTTTATGAATCTAGAACCTACTGCTAATTTTAGCGGCACAGAATTCATCTTTGGAAATAAAACAATCTATTCCATAGTCTATTTGATTACCTCGCCAGAGAGATCAAGAAAGATAGAATTAGAATTTGATAGAATAGTGAGAAAGGGTAAACTATATGTAAGTTGGTCTACCCTTCCCAACCAAGCAGGATTAATTGTAAAAATGCTATCAGATTCAATAGATGACATCAAGGATGTCATACATTCGATCACTGATTCCTCAAGGCAGATAATCTTACAAAAATAATCCTATCAACTATAGAGAATTAAGAATGAATTGTCAGCTATGCAAGAAAGAGTCAATCAAATTTTATTGGATGTCAGATCACATGGCCCCATTTTATCATTCCATCTACTAATCATATTCAAGAACAAAATACAGTAAAGATTTTTTGATTTAAGTTTTAGGTTCAAATTCAGATGTTAGTGATTTAGATTCCCTTGAGGGGTTTGTTTCAAATGCCTAGTTACACATCGCTATACATTGCAATTTCCCATGGAGTTGGAGTTTGTGCAAAGGCATCATGCTCTAAATATTTCATCGATATGTAAGTGTCAAGAAAATCCTTGGTGAATACATGCTCCAGGAACTTTTGGTCACTTTTTAGGGATTCCAAGGCATCCTTTAGTGTACTTGGAAGTGATCTTATTTTGTAATTTCTTTTTTGTTCTGAGGTAAGCCTATAGACATTTTCCTCAACAGGATCACCTGGATCTTTTTTATTTTTTATTCCGTCAAGACCTGCCAAGAGCAAGGCAGCTTCAAGAAGATATATGTTTGCAGTAGGATCTGGAACCCGATATTCTACTCTTTTATTTTTTTCGTTTCCTCTTGAATAAATTGGTATTCTGACTGCAGATGATCTGTTCCCTATTCCCCAGCATACATTTACCGGTGCTTCAAAATCAGGTACTAGTCTTTTGTATGAATTAGTCGTAGGATTTGATATCGCACATAGTGCATCTGCGTGATCAAGTAAACCTCCGATATAATATCGGCCCAATTGACTAATCTCAGCTACTTTATCATTTGGATCATACATCATATTATTTTCTTTATTCCAGATACTTTGATGCATATGCATTGCTGATGCGTTGTCACCATAGATCGGTTTTGGCATAAATGTCGCAACCTTTCCATTTTTCTTGGATTTTACCTTTACCAGATTTTTTGCAGTAACAACATTATCTGCTGCAATAATTGTCTCACCATGTAAAAGATTTATCTCGCATTGACCAGAAGTAGCAACTTCGTGATGCTGTGCTTCTACCTTTATCTGAAAATACTTGTACAAATCATCGCAGATATCTTTTCTTATAGATTCAAGCGTATCCTTTGGTTGTGCAGGATAATATCCACCTTTTAGATCTATTCTACCTGCATTTCTAGTCCATGGGGCTTCACTGGATTCTATTGAATATCCAGAACCACCATATGATTGGATAGCACCGATGGATGATGGGAATAAATTAATTTTATCAAATATGAAAAACTCAAGTTCAGGTCCCCATACTGCCTTTGTTAATCCAAAATTTTTTAATTCATTTGTTGCTTTTGTAGCTATTACTCTGGAATCTCGATTATATCGTTGATGAGCGGAATCCGAAATCTCGCAAAGTTCAACAAAGACTCGGGCGTTTTTTCTTTTATTGTCATCATAATCGGGCGGCAATATTCTAAAAGTTGTCACATCAGGAAGAAGTATCATGTCTGATCTATTGACTGATTTGAATCCGCGAATAGAACTTGCATCTAGTTTTTCAAGACCGTTTTTGAAATGATCCTCAGTAAGTGAATAAGATGGTATTCCTACACTGTGAAGTTCTCCAAAAATATCCACAAACCAAAAATCTACAAAATCAACTTGTTGTTCTTGTATTTTCTCAATTATGTTAATTTCTGACATGTTCTTTATTGAAAATTGTTATGGAGGTCCGCCATGGACTGTGCTGTCATCGCTCCCAGAACTTTTCATATCTTTAGATAATATCTTCTCCAACCCATCTTCGAAAAAGAATTTCTTATCAGAGAATGGTTTTAGATCATCAATCCAAATTGCTTTTTTATCATACTTTGCAAGAAATGGTATCTGAACCCATTTTGGATCTCTTCCCTGTAGAAATCTCATAACAATAGCTTTGAGTTTGCCTACATTGGTAACCCCTAAAACTTGGATCTTGCCGGGGGTGGAAGACATGCTTGGCCCTCTAACTGTCCTGCACAATCCACCTACTTGTTGATATGCATCTCGAAATATTTCCTGTGCTCGTATTAGTGGAACACCAAAGTAATGTTGTGCTCCGGTATCCCTTACGACAAACATGTAGTATGGAATCAATCCTAAAGATACTTGTTTTTTCCACATTTCTGCCCAAAGATTAGGATCATCGTTGATATGCTTTAGAACTGGGGATTGAGTCCTAATCTGTGCACCTGTTCCACGAACAGCACGAATTGCAGCCTTGACAGCATCTGTAGAAAGTTCTACCGGATGATTAAAGTGAGCCATGAACGAAAGATGTATTCCTCTTCTAGTCACCCTGTTGAACAAATCAAGTGTTTCCTGTGAATCGTCATCTGATGTGAATTTGTAAGGCCAATAAGCTAGTGCTTTTGAGCCTATGCGAATAGTCTGTAGATTTGGCAGATCTGCATCAAGTATGGAATCAATGTACCGTGAAAGCAATTTTGCTTTCATGATCATGGGATCTCCTCCAGTAAAGAGAATATCTGTGATTTCTGGATGTTCTTTCAAGTATTGTATTAAAGAGCTCGTCTCACGCATGGCAAATTTGAGATCTTCCATGCCAACAAATTGTGGCCATCTGAAACAAAAACTACAGTAGGCGTGGCATGTTTGTCCTTGGCTTGGAAAAAAAAGAACAGTTTCTTTGTACTTGTGTTGCATTCCATAAAGTTTGGTTCCGTCTCTTAATTGTGGAACGTTATGTTCCATCTGACCTGCAGGATGGGGATTTAATTGTAATCGTATTTCGTTAGCAATTCTTTGAATCTCTTTTTTCTCTAGACCTTTTTTTAAGGCATTTTCCATCTTGCGATAGTGTTTTGGTTTTAGCATGTCTCTTTGTGGAAAATTTAGAGCAAAGATTGGGTCATTTGGCACATTTTTCCAGTCTATGAGTTGTTCTACTACATAATTATTGGTTTTAAAAGGTAGGACGTTTCCTACAACCTCAATCTCGAATTGTTTTTCCTGTGATAATTTTTTTATTTGTAGAATATCGCGAAAATTCGTTAGTGTATATGTTTTGAATAACGGAGAACTAAATCTGCCCCAGGAATCATCAAATTGCTGTAAAACCATATTTCATGATATCGTTTATCATATTTATTTCGTTCGCAAAAATTTTTTCATGATTATTATTTTTATTGGAAAAGACTTAACAATGATGAAAACAAAAAAATAAAATGAAAATTGTACTAGTTTTTTGTATGACAGAGAAAAATTATTCTTGTTCGAATAATCCTTGAAAAATAATTTACACTACAAAATTTTCAATGTGAAAAAATATGGCCTTTCAAAATTTGATAGAATATGCAAAATCACTGGTAGGAACAGCAGATGTTTCAGGACCAATAAACAATGTCCTACATTCTAATATTATAAAAACAGAGATTTCCAAACTCAATCACAACCTAGCTCTGATGATATTTCAAAACACTAATCTTACATCCCCACAAGTTATCCTTTTGGCAATTGCAGTCATAGTTTTTGTGGGTGTGGCAGGAGAAGCCTTCTTTAGGAAGACCGGCATTCCAGAGATACTTTTTCTTATAGTAGTAGGCTTTGTTTTGGGACCAATCTTTGGTGTAATTGATGCCTCTGCAGCTTTCAAGATTATACCATATTTTGCATCACTGGCTCTTATCATAATTATGTTTGATGGAGGCTTGAGCCTTGACATAAAGACAGTGATTAGAACAGCACATTATTCTCTTTTGCTTGCAATACTAAGCTTTACAGCTACAATAGCCATAGTATCCGCTCTTGCTGTATTTGTCTTGGGCTGGGAATGGATCAACGCAATACTTCTTGGTTCAATCCTTGGCGGAATTAGTCCCATAGTGGTCTTTGCGATAGCAAAGAGATTACCAATATCTGAAGAAACAAAGTCAATTCTAATTTTGGAATCTGCTCTGACCGATGTCATGGCCACAATTGGTGCTTTCTTATTGTTCAATGTGATTACATCTGGACAATTTAGCTATGGAATACTGGGATTAGATTTTGGAAGAGAGTTAGCAGTAGGCTTTGGGCTCGGACTTGGAATTGGAATTCCATGGCTTTATGTTTTCTCCAAGATTTCAAATGTCAAACATGCATACATGCTTACACTTGCAATCTTGTTTGTACTCTTTTTCTTTGCTAAATCATTAGGAGAGTCAGGTGCGCTTACTGCTCTGGTCTTTGGCTTGGTACTTGGCAATAGGAAAACACTATCAAGATATCTCAAGTTTAAAATGCCTGAAATTTCCATGGATGATACATTCCATGATGAAGTGACATTTCTTGTAAGATCGTTCTTTTTTGTATTTGTTGGGTTAATTGCAGAATTTGGAGAGTTAAGATATCTCGTAGTGGGAATTGTTATGGCAATAGTAATTTACATATCAAGGAGGGGAATCACAAAAGTTTGTCTTACTTCAAAGTTTTCTGAATTTGATAAAAAAGTAGTGAGAACAATGATACCAAGAGGTTTAGCAGCAGCAGTCCTTGCCACATTTGCGTTAACCTTTGCAGTTCCTCATGCAAAGGTCTACCCAGAGATCGTATTTATCATAATAGTTGCAACGGTAATAATCACAACCATAGATTTGGGTAAGATTTCAAAAAGAACTGCAAATCAACTTTGATTTACCACTTATTTTTTTAAAAATATTTTATCCATACCTTTGATGTGCATTGTAATTTTAGTTCAAAACCCACTAAAGGTTTGCTCTGCAAGACTTACTGGGGGAATTGCCCAATTAGTTGAGCCTTGGGCACAAATAATTAAAAACAGTATTTGACTATACATGTCTGTGAAAGTAAAGGATGTTAAAGCTAAAATAATCAAAGAAGATGATGGAACGTACTCTATTGCATGTTCTGCACTGGGTGTTTACAGTACGGGTAAAAACTTGCAAGATGCCAAAAAGAACTATCTGAAAGCTGTCAGGCTTCATTTATCAGTATTAAGAGAAAAAGCTACAGAAGCTATTACGGTTTGAAAAAACTTTCTCCCATAGATGGAAAAGAGCTTGTCAAGATTTTATGCAATAAGTTTGGTTTTAGGACAATAAGGTAGAGAAAGGAAGCCATGTAACCATAACAAACGACATCACATACATTACTGTTCCACTAAAGGAGATTAGCATATGATTACTCTGGGTTATTTTAAAAGATTGTAATATAACAAGAGAAGAATTTCTGAAAGAAATTTAGGTGATTATCAATTATTTGCCGAGAGAGATCTTTTTCCATGAGCTTGTAGGTTCACTCTATCCTATCATCATAATCATAGATTGATGCAAGTTTTGGTTTTCTACGCTCTTGTCTCATGGTACGATATAATGAAGAAGGTGGACTTTAAACTAAATTAAGGCGCCGGGAGAGAGATTTGAACTCTCGAACCCTTGCGAGTACGCGCTTTATGGTATACTAATTTCCAGGCGCGCGCCCTACCAGGCTAGGCGACCCCGGCATCATTTCGCCAATTCATTTTCGTTGTAAAATCTACCATATATTACTGTAAGAGACAATCATTTTACAAACTTCTTTGTTGGAAATATGACCACCATTGCAGAACCTATGAAAAGTGCTAGTACGCCCAGATCATTGATACAGTCACGCACTATTACATGCACCAAAGATCAGATTAGTATCGCATCACCTTTAGAGCATTAAAACAATGTAAAATTGCAGGCTTGAGAATGGAAAATCAATATTGTGTTTCATATCAAGTAAAGAGAATTCAACATCAACACGATAGATAATAAAAGTAGGCAAGAAAATAAATCAGATGTGGAGATCCAACATATTGTCAAAGGACACATTCCACATAAAGTAATTATTAACAGAGTTTATGGGTAGACCAAACTATGTCAGTATATTTATGGTAACAGATCGTTGTAGTACATTTCCATTATCTAAAGATGCATTTGAAATTATTTTATACCTTCCCTGGTATATCTTGCTTCCATCACTCTTTATCTGATTCCACACAAAGTTTTTTTCTTCTTTTGGATCCAACTTGGAGACTACATGAGTAGATATTGGAGAATATATTACAGTACCATCAAGTTGTACAATTTTCAAGCCGTATGATGAATCTTCAAATGTGAGTGGTACTGTTCCAGAATTTATTATTCGTATATGGATTAATTCACCTGGACGATAGTTTATTTTTTCTGGAATAATAGTAAGAGACGGTCCATTTTCATAGACAAGTGTAGGAATTTGATTTGCAACTTGCAAGAGATAGGATCCTAACAATCCAGCAGCTACTAACCCTACTATAAAAAATATGGCTGCGCCTTTTGGAATCAACTTGAAAAATTCAGGTTTGATTCCTTTTTAATTGTTAACTACAGCCTTTGATCTCCAACTTTTGGGATATGTGTTTGGAGCCATGATGATTCTCTTGATCTTAAAGGCAAAGCCTTTCGTGTTTTCAACAATTTCATCCTCACTCAAGGTTGCTTCTGCAAGAGCCACGATTTCGCCTTTTTGTGTATATATCGCAACAAAATCTCCACGCTTTAGTCCAGGGGATATTTCAAGAATGCCAGGTATCGCAAGCTGAGCTCCATGACATAGGGCATCAACTGCAGAGTCTCGTATTACGACAGATTTTATCTCACTTAGAGTAATTTCTATTGGCATCATTATTCTTCGTAGTTTAGTATCGTCGCCATTTTCTTTCCACAGCGCATATGCATCAACAAGGTCATGCATTTTTACCAGATTAGAATATTCATTAAAGTGCCCTACCCTAGTCCTTCTGAGCTCAATCATAGTTGCTCCTTCACTAAGAATTTCTCCCATGTCGTAGAAAATTTTTCTGACATATGTTCCCGCTTCACATAAAATTCGGAGAAGCAGGAGTCGTTCCTTTTGTTCTATTATTTCGATTTCATACACATGTCTAATCCTAGTTTGCCTAGATACCGCAGACCTTTGTGGAGGCTTTTGGAATATCTTACCTGTGAGTTGTTTAAGTACATCATTCAGTTTTTCTTGTGGTGGAAGCGTATGCAGTCTTCCAAGAGCATGATATTCTTTTGGTCCAAGTAATAGAACTATGAGAGCTTTAGTAGCTTCTCCCAGCCCTATTGGTAAAAGTCCAGAAACTTGAGGATCAAGGGTACCGCTATGACCTGCCTTTGGAATATGTAATATTTTTTTTACCCAGGACACAGTTTCATGGCTTGTCGGGCCATTTGGCTTGTCAAGCAAAATAAAACCATATTCTAAAAGTTGTTCGATTGATCTTTTGTCATAATATGTACCATAGGCATCATTTGTGATGTCTTGGTCTACCACTCTAAGATTTTGTAATTGTTTGAGCGTCATAGTAATTTTTCACCGCATTTTTTGCTTGTGTTAGTACTTGTTCTGGTCCGAGATTATCTGTGTTAATGATAGTGTTAAACACAGATAGATCCTCGCCAAAATTAAAACCGTAAAGCTTGTGGTACAGTGTCTTGTTTTCATCATATCTTTTTCTGACTATTTCAAGTGCATCTTGTATAGATATGTCATCCCGTGTTGTCATTCTTTTTGCACTATTTTCATGTGAACCGGCAAGCCAAATTTTAATGCCGTCTTTGACTAACCAAGGCAATGTATAGCTTGTTATGATCACATCCTCTGTTAGAAATATTTTTTTCAGTTTTTCATCTACCTCCTTATCAAATTCAGGATTTCCTTTTCTTATATTCAAAAAATGCATCCCTTCTGCCGTATCCCAGAAATCATCCCGGTCAGTCTCAAAGCCTTGATCGTGTGCCATTTCTTTTAACACATCACCCCCGCTTAGATATTTCAAATCAAATTCATCTCCAAGTCCTTTTGCTATTGTAGTCTTTCCAATGGCCGGTGGACCAGAAATTATTACTGAGCGAAGCAATTTAGCTTGTATCCATTGTAGTTTTTGTAACTCTCATTATGATACCGCTAAAGGAAGCAGAGGAAAGGAAGTACCACGCCCAGAAATACAATTCGTTTACATGATGACATACATCTAGATGTCCTGGAAGTTGAGATTCTGCAACTTTGGCTGCAGTACAAGTTAATTCAAAAAATCCTCCAGGTATGAAGTTTAGTGATATTGGTGATATGGCAACAGTGTAGGAGAATAGTGGAGGAAGTACAAAGTAAAATACAAGAATTAGTGGAAGAAATGTAAACATCATTGGTCTCATGTTCATCTGCATTACTTCCATGTTCATCTTGTTCATGTATGCAGATTTTTTGTTGAGCTCATCTGTTTTTGCTTGATCTTTTGCCTTGAATGCTGCCATTCTTTCCTTTTGCCAGGCCTTTGTTTCCTTGAGCAATCTTTTCAGTTTTTCTTGATCAACCATTTTTCGTTTTATTATTGCATTAAGTAGGTTGAGACCTATAGATATGCTCATTATGCCAAAGGCAGATGGAATCATTCCTTTTATTATCGGGTTAGCACTACCCAACGGTCCCTTGCTCAGGCCAGGGATTTGAAGTACTATTGAATTTATGAAATCAAGAAATATGTTAGGTTCCATTGTCATACCCCATTGCATTAAGAATACCTCTTGCTGCTTCATCAACTTTACCTTCTGTGTTAAGAACCATCTTAATTGGAGAACCGCACAATATTGAACAAGTAGACAACATCGCACTTGTGACATCAAGTTCTTTTTTTATTTCATCAATTGATACAATGTCTCTAGTTCTAGTCGTATCAGTCATTCTACGATTATAGATCTCTTCAGGTCGAGCAGTTATCATAATAAAACTGTCAGGATTGAGAATTTCTAGAACATTATGTGGAAGTCCAGGGTAAAAGCCCTCTTTTGTTGAAATGAATGCATGTGTATCTACAATTATTACATCGTCATCAATAGAAGATATAGTTCGTGCAGCCATTGATTGTAATTCTTTTTGTTCCTTGACAGAAAGTTTTCGAAGATCATCTCGATTTTGTATTCCTTTCTTTTTTGCCTCATCAAACATTACTGTTCCAAAAATGGATACACTTACTCTGATGCTTTTTTCTTTTAACAATTCTACTACTCGTGATACAACTGTGGTTTTTCCAACACCTGGAATTCCCACAATTATGATGTGCTTACTTTCTGCCAAGCAATGCACCTAGGGTAGGCATTACTTCTTCGACTTTTTCTCGAACAAGTAAATTGTAATAGTTAATCAAGATATCAACTGTTAACAACATTCCTGTCCCTGATCCAAATGTTCCTAGTACATCAGAAGTACCAGCTAATAATCCCAAGATGATAGAACCAATTATAGTGACAGATGGGATGTATTTTTGGAGCAGGTTTTCAACAGGTTGGTTTGAACGCCTGAAACCTGGAATCTGCACCTCTGCATCAAGCAAGTTTTTAGCTGCACTCTTTGCAGAAAGACCTCCAAGCTCAATCCATAATCTACCAAATAAGACAACTATTCCCACCATGAACAAAATATACAAAACAGCTCTAGTTGGATCTAATGCAATAATGTCAAGGCCACGCGGTGCTGTAACATAGTAAAGTATACCTCCAGTAGGAGTGGATGGAGAAGTAGGATCAAACATTCCCAAGAAATTCATAAATGGATTTGCATTTCGCGGGTTAAAGTTAGCCCACATGATTTGCCCTACAAATACAGCATTAGCAGTAAGTGCAGAAGCCAAAATCACTGGAATGTTGGAAACATACATCAACTTGATTGGATATACTGCAGAAAATCCTCGATATTTGGTAGATACTATCGGTATTTCGATCTTAATTCCTTGTGTATATACAAGAATCAGTAAGACTCCAGCTGTTATCAGTAGACCAAATATGCCAGGTAGCTGATTAGACCTGAAAAAGAGATTAGAAAAGTCATGATTCAGTGCGCCATGTATAATATTTGCAAATACACCTACTGGACCTCCATCTCCTGCAGGTATAGGACTGAACAAGCTCCAAACCACCTGTTGAGCCACACCTGCTGCAATGAACAAACTAATTCCACTTCCAAGTCCCCACCCTTTTTGCACCAATTCATCTAATAGCATAATTATCACGGATGCGCCTATTAGTTGCCCTATCAAAATGAATATAGCTTCATGATTTGGCATTCTTGGTCCATAAACTGCCATCCCATACAAGGAAGACTCGGCTATGATTACTATGTAAGTAACAATCTTAGTTGCTGTTTGATACAGTTCTCTGTCCTCTGGCTTTTTAAAATCAAGATGAAATATCTCAGAACCTTTTAGAAGCTGCATCAAGAGTCCAGCAGTAACAATAGGTCCTATTCCAAGTTCTATCAATGTACCCTGCTGTGAGGCAAAAATTACTCTAGCAAATGCAAGAAAATCAAAAGATGGTGTAGATGCCCCGTATAGAGGAGTTTGACCCATTATCATGTAAATGAATAATGCAATTCCACACCACATCAAACGAACTTGAAGTGAAATTTTCTTTTTTGGCTTTGGTACTTGAGGAATATAGACTTCAGCTTTTGAGATGATAGTTTTTAAAAAACCGGCAGAGGATGTACCTTCTTCTGCTGTCACGCTACTGCTTGCACCTCGCCACCAGATTGTTTTACCTTTTCTTCGGCGGAAGCAGAGAATTTTTCCACCTTAACAACATAAGCATTTTCAGTCTGTCCTCCTCCTAACAGCTTGTCGTAGCCTAGTTCAGTAAGGTCTATCAATTTCTTTCCACCTTCCTGTTTTCCAGATTTTGCGAAGATATCATCCAAATCTCTTACGCTGACCCATTTACGGACAAGATTTGGATGTGGTGGGTGAGTAGAATCATGACCGAAATGTTTGGGATCAGTCATTAGCATTCTTATGAAATGATGTTTGTGTAAACCAGATTGACCAAGTCCACCCTTATGGCCACTTGCTCTGTGTTGACCTATTTGTCCCCAGCCACAGTGTCTACTTCCTCTATATTTTCTTGTTTTTCTAGTTCTTGTTGGCATTTTACATCATTAACCTCACTTGTGCTAAGAGTTCTTTATGACTACCAAGAATTCCTCCCTCTCCATACATCTTCTTGGTGTTTCGTTTGAAACCATGTTTGGGAGGCGATAAAGCAAACCATGGCTTGAGTGGCTTTAGTTTAGATAATGTAACAGAACCTTCAGCAAGTGATTTTGCAAGTTCGTCGGTATTTTTGAATCCTAATTGAGCCATATCTGCCTCGGTAATTTTTTGATATCCACCTTTGCGTGCCTTCTTCTCCAACAATTCTTTTGTGGTGGACACATCAATTTCCTGCCACGATACATAATGTTTAATCTTGTCAAGCATTCCTTTTGTATTATCTTTCTCGGGAATTATTGTAGCTCTGAATCTTTTGTCCAAGTTTAGGAGATCCATTGTTGTAGTAGCCCAATAAGGAACATTTACGGTTCCCTTCATTCTAACTATTAAGAAAGCTTTACCCATATCTTCATTCAACCCTGACTAAATGTTTGTCTCAAACAATCCAAAACAGCTCGTGATGTAGAGGTCATGGTGTTTGTTGACCCCGTACTTTTTGTCCATGCGTCCTTTAAACCGGCTAATTTTAGAAGATTTCTAATATTTCCACCTGCTACAAGACCAAGGCCTCTTGGACCTGGTATAACTTCCACTGTCACACTTCCACCCCTTCCTCTAATTTTAAATGGAACTGAATGAGGTTGTTCACATCTGCATTCCCAACTTCCACAACCAAGTTTTACTGGACTTACATTAAGATAAGCTTGATTTGTTGCTTTTTCAATTGCGATTCTCATTTGCTTTGATTTTCCTTGTCCTATTCCTAACCAGCCATTTTCATCGCCTGCTGCAACAAGTGCCTTGAATCTAGTATACTCACCATTGGTTGTTTGTTTTTGAACAATTCCAACATCTATTACTTCAGTTTTAATTCCCGGCAATAATTTTTTAATAATTCCAGCCTCTTGAATTCTATAACCATTTTCATAAATTTCTTTCATGGATGTAATTTTCTCAGTTGCCACTAGTGTTCCCAATTTTGTTCTTGGAGTCCACACTTGTTCTGGCTCTCTTCTTGGCGGTCTTGTTCTCTGTTCTGTTCTACTCATTTGGATTTAACCTCACTATCTATTGCAGATTTTACTTTATCGATTTCATTTGCAACTTTAAGATGCTTACCACTAATCCTTTCATCAGATGGAAAAGTTTCTGCGTCTGCCGGTACTTCTAGACCTGCATCTATTATTCCTTTCAATGCTGCCGCAATTCTTTGAGTATATTTTCTAGTACCAGTATAAAGTACAGCGTTCTTGGTTCCGCTCGCAAGTGCTTTCTTACCTGCCAAGTAACCAGTCAGATATGCTGCAGGTATACTCTTTCTAGATCCCTTCCAACCTTTATTTAGAAGCGATCTGGAATGAGCTGATGAAAGAACCTTATCACCTGCCATTTCAGGTTTATGAATTTGTACAAGTGTATTTTCGTTAGATATCTGAACTGTGATAAAGTCTCGTCTACCCATAAGAAGATGCCTTCTTTTCTTATAGTTGGTCTTCTCGTCCCGAGATCTACGTAATATTTGTGAATATGCCATCTGCTAAACCTATTTACAAAAAATTTTGGTGAAGCTCTTATAAACGTTAGACTCTGAGCAAAGAAGCCATCAATGCCTTTTGCGCATGAAGTCTATTTTCTGCTTCATCCCATACTACAGATTGTGTGCCATCTATTACTTCACCTGTAACCTCTTGACCTCGTTTTGCAGGAAGACAATGCAAGAAAATTGCATCATGATTTGCTTTTTTCATCAAATTAGAGTTTACTTGAAAACGAGGTAGAAAATCCTTTGTCCTATCCGTTGCCTGGTGATGAATTGAAACAAATGTGTCAGTTACCACAACATCGGCATTTTTTACTGCCAATACTGGATCGCTAAGTAATTGAATATTGATGAATTTTTTTGATTCTTTTATTACCTCGCGATTTGGCTCGTATCCTTTAGGAGTTGCAATGTTAATGTCTACTGATGCTTTTGCGCACCCATAAATCATAGAATTGCACACATTATTTCCATCTCCTATCCATGCAATTTTTAATCCATCAAGCTTTTTCTTTTTCTCTTTGATCGTCATAAGATCTGCCAATATTTGACAGGGATGAAAAGAATCTGAGAGCCCATTTATTACAGGAATGGTTGAGTTTTTTGCCAACATTTCTAATTCATCATGAGAATACACCCTAGCCATAATTACATCAACATATCTTGATAGAGTCTTGGCCGTATCTTCTATTGTTTCACCTCTTTTTAGCTGTAAATCATCAGCAGACAAACTGAGAGCATGTCCGCCCAATTGAAACATTCCAGTTTCAAAGCTTACTCGTGTACGAGTTGAAGGCTTTTGAAAAATCATGGCAAGTGTTTTATTTTTTAGAAGCGGTTTAGAAATTCCCTTTTTTAGATCTTGTTTTAGTTTTATGGCATCATTTATTATTCCAAGTAATTCATTTTTATTCAACTCGTTTAATGTGAGTAGATCTTTTGTTTTTACTTTCATTTCTTCATCCATCCAAACAACGAACGTTTCTTTATAGGCTTCTCATCTTTTGACTCTTCAATTGTTTCTTTTTCAGTTTCTAATTCAGATTCAGGTTCTGATTTTGGTTCATCTGTCTGTTTAGTTTTTGGTCGTCCTGTAGAAATCCATTTTTGAATATCAGATGCAAGTTTTCTTGCCTGGTTATCATTTTCTGGAGGCGGTACATCAAATAGAGCAGAATATGTTTCTATATCATTTGTGGATATTCCAGTAAACGGATCTTCTGACATTTCTTGTTCAGAAAATGGTTTTAGTTCAACCTTAGGTTCTGGTTTTAGTTCAACCTTAGGTTCTGGTTTTAGTTCAACCTTAGGTTCTGGTACTTTTTTCTTAACACCCTCAACAACCTCCTCTGGACCAAAGAGTGTTTCTAAAAACACATCTTTATCAAAAGGTTTCAGATCCTTGTATTCTTGTCCAACACCTAAGTAAAGAATTGGACTAGATGTTACTTTTACTATTGATATTGCAGCCCCACCACGTGCATCTGCATCACTTTTTGTAAGTATTGCCCCATCAAATGTAGTATAATTATAAAACTCTCTTGCTTGGCTCACAGTATCATTTCCAGCTAATGCATCTCCAACAAATAGTTTAAGATCAGGATTTACTACCTTGTTAATTTTAGATATTTGATCCATTAAATTTTTGCTAGTTTGCATTCTACCAGCTGTATCAATAAGTATACAGTCTATTTTGTGCGATTTAGCATAAAGAACTGCATCTCGTGCAACTGCAGCTGGATCAGAGCCATAGTTTTGAGCAATAACTTTGATGTTGAGCCGTTTCCCATGTTCACTTATTTGTTCTATTGCACCTGCTCTATAGGTATCAGCTGCTGCAATTACAACCGAATATTTGTTTTCACGTAGAAAATTTGCAATTTTTGCTATTGTTGTAGTTTTTCCCGTACCATTTATTCCCATAAATGATATGATGTAAGATTCGCCTTTTTCCTTCTTTGTTTGAATATTAGAGAGAATATCTACCTTGCCGGCGTTATCAAACATATTTGATATACTTTTTCTTAATTCCTGTTTTACAACTTCATCTACTGTGTCCTTGCTAACTGTAGAACCAATCAGTTGTTTTTTCAAATCACCTTTTAGTGCGTCAATAACTTCTGTTGCAACATCAGATTCTAAAAGCGCAATTTCAAGTTCAAATAAAACTTCGTCAATGTCTTTTTCCTTTAGCTCTTTTTCTCCAAAACTTTTTGCGGCTATAGAAAATGCATTTCTTAATTTTTCAAACATGTTATACTGCCTTACTGCGTTGAACTATGATTAGATTGTATAAGTCTGTTCATTTCATGTTGTCCCTGTTCAAGCTTCATAGAGACTTCATGTCGCTGTGACGCTAATTGTTGCAACACCATCTCTAGTTCCTTAATTCTAGATTCCATATAGTTTATTGCTAAATTTTTATCTTGTTCCACAGAAGCTCCAGCACCTATATTTACAATCATTTTTTGTTCAGGATTTATTTTTGCTTTAACATAAACTCCCAAACCAATTGGTACGAGTGTTTCACAATCAACATTACCGACCATCCCCTTCATTGATTCGACCGCATTTGTTGCCTCCTGTAAAAGTCTCATTACTGTTTCCTCACGTTGTACCAAATCATTCAGATATGATTCAAGAGCCTGCATCTGTTGCAACAAAGACTGAGCCTGTTCTTCACTCATCTGCAAAAAATTCACTTGTTGACTATAAATTCATTCTGAAAATATCAAATAAAACAAAAAGAAGAAAGGAATTATGCTTTTATCTTTGAAAGTCGTGAATCTATTTCGTCCCAGTTTATTACGTTCCACCATGCATTGACATAGTCTGCACGTCGATTTTGGTATTTCAGATAATATGCGTGCTCCCAAACATCCAATCCCATCAATGGAATAAGATTTTTGGTACGTGGGCTTGTCTGATTTGGCATGGTAGTAAACTCAACTTTCTTTGTCTGAGGATTGTAAGCTAACCAACCCCAGCCACTTCCCTGTATAGCAATGGTATCCTTGATGAATTTTTCTTTGAAGCTGTCAAAGTTTCCAAACACCGAATTAATAGCTTCCTCCAAGCTACCTCCGGGTTTTCCGCCGCCACCTGATTTCATACTATTCCAAAACAAGGCATGGTTTTCATAACCGCCTCCATGGAAATTCACTGCACCTCGAACATTTTCTGGGACTTGATTCAAGTTTGAAAGTAACTTGGTCAGTTCCATATTTTGTAGTTCTGGACTCAGATTTGCCAATGCATTATTCAAGCCATCAGTATATGCTTGATGATGCTTTGTGTGGTGAATTTCCATTGTTTTAGCATCAATGTGTGGTTCCAAGGAATCATACGTGTATGGTACTTTTGGAAGTTCATATTTTGCCATAAAAGTTACACGTCTTTCTTGCAATTTATGGCTTTGGTTGCAAATGCATTTTATCTAGTCTCAATGCAGATAAACCGTGATAGAGAAATTACTAATTTTTTCTCTTGTTTTAATTTTATGTAGCATGTGTTTTATTTCATACTCCAATGAAGAAAAACAGAATATACTTTCAAGAAGCATACAACTAGTCGGTACTCAAGTTCCGCGACAGCATGGCTTGAGTGGTCAGGGAATTAAAATTGGAATAATAGACACTGGAATAGATTTTGATCATCCAGACTTGCACGGTTACGGACCATCAGGGCGAATCACAGGCGGATATGATTATGTCAACATGAATGAAAAGCCAATGGATGTAAATGGTCACGGTACAGAGATTGCAGGCATAATTGGTGCCAATGGAAATTTTTCCGGCATTGCTCCAAAGTCTCAGTTATTTTCATACAAGGTTTCATCTACTGGAGAGGCAGTCTCATCAGAATACATCATACAGGCTATCTCTCGTGCTATAAAAGATAAGATGAATGTAATTAACATCAGCCTTGGAGTAAATAGAACTAATGATGAATTAGAAAGTGCAGTTGATAACGCAGTAAAAAAAGGAATTGTAGTAGTTGTAGCAGCGGGAAACAATGGACCAGATGAAAAAAGCATTGGTAGCCCAGGCAGAGATTTCAATGTGATAACGGTGGGAGCTTCGTACAACAATATAACATCAAGTCTTGCATCCACTTTAGAAATTGGAAACAAGCAATACAGTGCTGCTCCGATGCTTGGTACGAATGTTTCAGAAAACCCAATTGAGGGTAAAATAATTTATGGTGGATATGGAAGAGTCAAAGATCTTCAGGGAATCAATGTCAAAAATTCCATACTACTGGAACAACGGGGTAGCAATACAACTGGTGAAAAGGTATTTTTTTCTGAAAAAGAGAAAAATGCAGCAGACCGTGGTGCAAAGGGATTAATAATATACAACAATCAGAGTGGAATTTTCTTTGGTGAACTCATAGGACCCAATTCAACCAAAGACTATCATCCCAGGATTCCCGTAATTTCAATATCAAGAGAAGACGGTATTGGATTAAAAGCGATGTTGAAAAATAACACTGTGGGTAGGTTGAACATATTTTATCACCCAGACTTTGTAGCGCCATTTAGCTCACGTGGACCAGTTTCCCCATTTTACATAAAACCAGATCTTGTTGCACCTGGAGTTTACGTAAACACCACGACAATTGGCGGCGGATATAATTTAACTAGTGGTACAAGCATAGCAGCACCACATGTTACAGGTGCAGTAGCAATACTACTACAAAAATACCCAAGTTTAGATCCATCATCCATAGCGTCCATAATAACTACAACAACCGATCCCGTTACAGATGCGTATGGTGAAACATTTCCAATCAATGTTGCAGGTAGTGGAAGATTGAACATTACAAGAGCGACTTCTGCCGGTTTGATCATCTCACCACATAGCCTAGTTTTTAATCTCTCTTATGAAAATTCCAATGAGACTAGGACATTACATTTGCATTCAATTAACAACACCGTAATCCCAAAATTAAAAGTACAATTCTTATCGAATGAACCAAGACTTGTTTTCAATTACACAGCAAGTAACAATACACTAAATGTGCAAATTACAGATAATGCAAGAAATCTGGGTGATTATGACGGATTTATAATAATTGATGATTCAAAAACTTTGTACCGTATTCCAGTCATAGTACACGTTACAAAGGGAACAATAAAGGAAAACCAGAATGACGCGCAGCTTAATTTTACTATAGACTATCCTGGCAAATGGTCATATGCAAAGATTTCTTTAATGAAAGCTGGCTCACAGGATATGAAAACAATTGGCATCACTCCACAAAATACAAAGACTATCACCATTCACAATACAGGAGAATATTGGGTTCAAGCTGATATCAAGGTTGGAAATGAAACGGATCATGCATATGAGATATTAACGATAAATCACGTCACAAAAGGCTATCCAGATATTGAAGATATTTTACATATTCCAATTAAACAGACAGCCATTATTTTTTCCATCATAATAATCGCAGTTATTGCGGTACTGGTAAAACGTAGATAAAATCAGATGTGTGGTCCAGCATTTTTTATTTCCTGAGCTACATTTCCAAATTTTTTGAAATTATCAACAAACATTTGGGCTAGTTTTTTGGCAGACAAATCATATGCGTCTTTGTCAGACCAAGTATTTCTTGGATTCAAAACCTCAGAAGGAACATCAGGACATGTAATTGGGACATCCACATTAAATACCTCATCGTGTCTATATTGCACCTTATCCAATTCTCCTGAGAGTGCAGCTGTGACCATACTTCTCGTATGATGAATATTCATCCTTTTTCCAATTCCATATGGTCCGCCTGACCAACCTGTGTTTATCAAATATACCACTGCCTTGTGTTTGACTATTTTTTCTCCCAGCAATTTTGCATAAACTGATGCGTGTCGTGACATGAAGGGTGCACCAAAACATTCAGAAAATGTTGCCTTGGGTTCGGTTATTCCTCTTTCAGTACCTGCAAGCTTACTTGTATATCCAGACATGAAATGATACATAGCCCCTTCTTTTGTGAGTCTGGAGATGGGCGGCAATACACCAAATGCGTCAGCTGTTAGAAATATTATGATCTGTGGATTCCCGCCAAGACTTGGTATCACTGCACCTGGAATGTAATCAAGAGGATATGCAGCTCTAGTATTTTCAGTTAGACTCCCATCATTGAAATCTGGCATCATGGTTTTCTTGTCAATTACAACATTTTCTAGAACTGCACCAGACCTTATCGCATCCCAGATTTGTGGTTCTGCATCTTTGTTTAGATTGATACACTTTGCATAACATCCTCCTTCAAAATTAAAGATGCCTCTATCAGACCATCCGTGTTCATCATCGCCTATCAATTTCCTATTAGAGTCAGCAGATAGTGTAGTTTTTCCAGTACCCGAGAGACCAAAGAACAGAGAAGTGTCCCCGTTCTTTCCTATATTAGCAGAACAGTGCATTGGAAAGACACCTCGTGATGGTAAAATGTAATTCATTACAGAAAACATTGCCTTTTTTATTTCTCCGGCATATGACGTTGCTCCAATCAAGACAATTTTCTTTGTATAATTAAGAAGAATGAATGTATCAGTTTTTGTCCCATCTGCTTCTGGTATTGCTTTGAAATCATTTAGTGCGATAACAGTATACTCTGGTTTGTGAGACTCTAGTTCCGAGGCAGTAGGTCTAATGAAGAGTTGTCTTACAAAGAGGCTTTGCCATGGATGATCAGTTATAATTCTGATGGGTAATCGATGTTCGGGGTCTGCACCTACAAATCCATCAAAGATGAAGATTTCTTTATCTACAACGTATTTTCTCATCTTTTCAAATATTTTATCAAACTTGTCTTCTGGAAACGGGTGATTAATTTTGCCCCAGTCAACGGTATTGTGAGTTTGTTCATCATCTACTATAAAACGGTCATCAGGTGATCTTCCAGTATATTTTCCGGTTTTCACAGCCAATGCGCCGCTGGCAGTCAAAATACCCTCGTTTCTTTCTTCTATTAGATCAATGAGATTTTTGACCTGTAGATTCCTCTGTATCTTGGCAGGTTTTATTCCCATTTGTTCCAATTGTAATACAACGTGACGAGTGATTGTAGGTTCCAAATCCTCTATCATCTAGTAAGACGATTCCCTATGAAAATCCTTATTATCTCTTCGGATCACGTGAGCCCAAGCAAGAAACGTATTTATTGTAAAATTTGGTCAGAGTCGTATACATGCCAATCAATAAAGAAGCTCTTGAACTTAGAAAAAAGGTAGCAGAGCACAGGCCAGATTTTGTTAGACAGGAAAGCTGGAGATATTCAAAACTTGCAGAATCATGGAGAAAGCCAAAAGGCATGGACAACCATCAAAGAAAACAGAAAAAGGGATGGCCAGCTCTAGTACGAGTCGGATATGGAGGGCCAAAGATTGCAAGAGGATTACACCCATCAGGATTTACGGATAATTTAGTTTACAATTTAAAAGACTTGGAAAAGCTCGATCCTAAGAAAGATGGCATCAGATTTGGTCACGGAGTAGGGAAAAAGAAGAGATCAGAGATGATTACAAAAGCAATGGAAAAAAACTTCAAAGTATTCAATGCAAGGGTGTCAGCTAGTGGTAGTAAATCTTAAGTCTAAAAGACAGCTAGTCTCCAGAATTCTTGGAGTAGGAGTAGGTAGAGTAAGATTTGATCCAGAATACTTGGATGACATAACAGATGCAATTACTCGTGACAACATTAGAAGCTTGATAACCGCTGGAACAATTCAGGTAAAGCCAATCATAGGAACTTCAAAAGGAAGAGCACATTTCAAGAAATCCCAGAAACGCAAACGTGGAACTAAACAAGGTTCCAAAAAGGGAAGAAAAGGATCAAGAGTAGGAAAGAAGGAAGTGTATGTCAAGAGAATAAGAGCAATGAGACATCAACTAAAAGTATCAAAATCAAGAAAAGAAATACCAAACGAAAGTTATTGGAAATTGTACAAACAAGTTGGTGGAAATCAAGTAAGAAACTTGGCACATCTTCGTAGCTTGATAGAAGAAGTTCATTCCAAGAAATAAATTTAGAATCTAAAGATTCTGTCCTTGTCAAGAATTTTCCCTTTCTTGATTGTTATTCCTTCTTTAGAAAGCATGTTAGTTTTTACTTTCTCACCCCATGCATAGCCTCCGATTTTACCAGTGGACAGAATCACCCTATGACATGGAACAATAACAGGAAAGGGATTTTTTTTCATCATTTGCCCTATAGATCTTTGCCCGTTTTTTATACCAACTGCCTTTGCAAGTTCAGAGTATGTAGTAACCTTTCCTTTTGGAACTTTCAAAAGTTTTTCATATACTCTGTGTTCAAGTTTCAAATTTTTACCATCTCTAGATTACTTGTACTTATCATCTCAACTATTTTTTGTTTACTCTTTCCAAGTCCGCTCCAATCCACCAGTGCAAATTTAGCTTCATTATTTCGTTCTACAATGTGATCAAAAAGATCTGAATCCATATTGTCAAGACCATGTTTTGGAACAACAGTACCTAATGCAAAATCACCCTCGAGAAGTTCCTTGTTGAATTTTCTTGGATAATGAGTGCCACCAAAACAGATGGCCACATCATGTTTGCTTGGAGATTCTGACATTTCTTTTAAGACAACTTTTGCCACATTTTCACATAGCACAGTATCTGCCCATTCTCTTTCAGTTGTACCTATTTCAATGAACAGTGTTGGCTTGTTCAAGGCAGTAGGTCCATGATGAGTAGCCTCTATTGTTATGTCAAATTTTGAAAAGAGATCTCGTTGTTCCCATAATCGTTTCATGTATGACTTTTGTCTATAAGGATGAGGTATTGCAACTTGTCTTGCAAATCCGCCAAACATGGCATCGCCAAAGTTTCCCGTACTGTGACAAGTCAGTGCAAGATCTCCACTTTCAGCAGCGTGTTTTGATAAAAATACATAACCATCATAAGGATATTTTTCTTCAAGCCAATCGGCAGATATTGCCGGAGTCGGTATTATTACAAGATCAAAATTACTTCCATGAAAAACCCCATCATCGTTTTTGTTCATTTGTTTTGAAAGAAATGTAGCCATGTTAAAACCTGCAGGATCAGATTCGTATGCTACTAGTAGATCCATAAAAAAATAGTCATGGTACTACTTTATTATCGTAGAGGAAAATCTGGTTTTATCATAACATGTGCAAAAGTGTCTGTATTTTAGTTGCTAAAAGTTTGTCTGATTTACTTTATAAAATACCATGAATCAGAATGAAAAAACGTGAGCGAGAATAAACATTACAACATGTTCAAAATGTAGCAATTTGCATCCAAAAGGTTCTGTCGGATTATCGAGATCTTGATCATTTTCGAGTCTCAACCAACTTGCTTCCATCTACTTGCAGGATTACTGGCCGAAAGTTTTCCAGATTCCCGTTCACCGCTTCAACTAAAAGCCCTCTAGGATGGCAAAACCTACTCCACCCCTTGTAAGATATGTTCATGGATGCAACTACATCCCTGTCTATTGATCTCTTACAATTATTGCACAACAATTTTCGTCTGTGAAACCTGTCCTCTTGGAGTCTTTCTCCGCATATTGGACAGAGTTGGCTTGTGCGTTTAGGATCTATGAAACCAACAGGAATTCCTTCCCATTCTGCCTTGTATTGTATCTGTCTTTGCAGTTCATAGAACGACCATGAGTTTAATCTTCTTCTATATTTTGTTCCCTGACCGTTTCCCTTTCTGTATAATTTTCTGATGCACTTGATATCTTCTAATACTATCATTGACTTTGATTGTACCGCCCTTGATATGATATCCTTTGATATCTTGTGCAGGTGTTGCTGTATACGTCTTGCACGCCTGTTGCCCAATCTTTTCTGGAAATGTTTCTTTTTTCTTACGTCAAATCTTTTAAAAGATGATATCACATGAGACATGTTTTCCTTTATTGATAATAACTTGCTAGTCTTGTACATCACAGTTTGATTTGGAGTTGATATTGTGATGTTTCTGAGGTTCCTGTCTATCCCAATCACGTTTTCTGGAATGATTTGCTCTACTTGTTTTCTTACTGAGATTGATACTGAATCAGGTGTTATCACAAATGACCTTGGTTCTGCATTTTCCAATTGTGACATGGTGTGGCTGTCCAGTCTTACCAAGAACTTGTCACCATGGTACATTGGAAATGAAAGCAACATGCCTGTTATTTTAAAACCATAGCATGAGACCAGATATGGTTTTGAGATGTATGGTGATTTTACTATTCTTCCTTTTTTCATGTCTTTTTTCCTCTGTGCCAGCCTGCCCATTGCCTGAGACATGGCAGTAAGTTTGTAGTAGGACTGTATATTGAATTGGGACAAATCCTTGTAGTGCAATGACGAGAATTTATTCAGGTTTGATATGTTTTCAGATATCCCTATTCGTATGCAATAATTTACCATGTCCTTGAATGTTTCCATCATGGACTGGATTTCATCAGGAAATGTGTGAATCTGCTTTACTGATTTTATGGTCATTATGCCATCTCCTTGTTTATCGATGAAATATTGTAAAGTCGGTATTAATTATTTATGGCAGGTCTTGATAACCCGACATAACCTCCAAAATAAGAATTATAAGGACACTTTGGGAAAAGTCCTCCAATGGTAAAGATAAACCCAAAGCAGATGCTCAAGGACATGGTCAATACAATGAAACTTGCCAGAAAGTCAGATAAAGAAGACTACATGGAACATTTGAGACTGGTATCTCTTGGAATGGCTACACTTGGAGCCATTGGATTCATAATTCAGTTTACATTTGCTGTTATCAATTTAGGACATAGATAGAATGGCTCAGGAGACAAAATCACACTTTTTTGCTGTTAGGACCACCGGAGGTCAAGAAAAGGTTGTCATGGGCCTATTGGAAAACAGAATTAAATTAAAAAAACTTAACATACAATCAGTTCTTTTGTTAGAGAACCTCAAAGGGTATGTAGTGGTGGAAGCCATAGATGCAAATGCAGCATTTGATGCACTACAAGGAATCAGACATATTAGAGGTCAACTGAGAGGAGAATTGACATTCAAGGACATAGAAGGTTATCTTGTAAAGAAATCCACTGTTTCAGAATTGGTTGTGGATCAAGTAGTAGAGATTATTGGCGGTCCGTTCAAAGGCATGAAGGCCACAGTCACACGAGTAGATCACGACAAGGAAGAAGCTACAGTGATTTTACTTGATGCACCTTACCAATTGCCAGTTACAGTAGATGCGAATTATCTAAAACCATCAACGCATTAGGGTACTGCCAAGTTTTATCAGAATACATCGATTACTTTCATTGTGTGACCAAAAAGATAATTTCTTAAGAAATTCGTGACAATTATGACATGCCATGATAACTTGGTGTCCTTATTAGCAAGGATTAAATTTACATTTAAGAGGGAAGAAAAAATATGGCAGACATACAAACCGTTTCTGCACTAGTAACAGGAGGCCAGGCCAGTGCAGGTCCTCCTTTGGGTCCAACATTGGGACCTCTTGGTGTAAACATTTTACAAATAGTCACTGCCATAAATGAGAAGACTAAAGATTTTGAAGGAATGAAGGTACCTGTCACAGTTAATGTCGACAAAGGAACAAAGAAATGGACTGTAGAGGTTGGAATTCCATCGGCAGCAGCCCTAATTTTAAAAGAAGCTGGTATTCAGAAAGGATCAGGAACTTCTGGTGCTACATGGGTAGGAGATATTTCACCAGATGCAGTTGTCAAGGTTGCCAAATTGAAAATAGATTCGTCATATGCACTTAATATAAAATCAGCATCAAAAGAAATAATCGGAACATGTCTTGCACTAGGAATCAAGATAAGCGGCAAGAATCCAAAAGAAGCAACAGCCGATCTAGAATCGGGCAAATGGGACGACAAATTCAAGTAATTATCCAGTCATGGAATAGATTGGATCTTTATCGGTCTTCTGTAACTCAACAAAAGTTTCCGTATTTTGTATTCCGTCAATTTTTCCTATCTTTTCTATAGCCACAGTATGTAATTCCTCAAGGTTCCGCGCTCTCAGAGTCAACAATATATCAAATCTTCCAGTTACTTCAGATATTACAACTATTTCAGGAGTTTTCAACAATGCCTTGTGAATCTGATCTTTCAACTTTGGATCCCGGTTAATACCCATAGTTGCCCTCACTCCAATGCCTATCAGAGACTCGTCAACTACAATTGTGAATTTCTTGATTAGTTTTTTCTTGACAAGTCGTTTTACTCTGCTATAGAGAACTGACGTGTTGACACCGAGTTTTTTTGAAAGATTTGGAACTGACGTGTTACCATCTCTGCTAAGCTCGGTAATTATTTTCATATCTAATTCATCGAATTTGTGCAACTTTGCGACTTGTTTTTATTACTATTTAATAAATGTAAGTTACTTTTCCAAAAGTATTCTTATTTCAAGGCTAGCATCACCATAAGAAATTTTCCTAGTCGTGTAATTCTCGAGGGATTTTGTCGCTAAAGGATTTTAAATAGGCAAATCAGAATGCTTTCGTAATGATTACCGAGTCCCAGATAGCTCAAATGATAACCGATGCCAAAAAGAGCACAAAGGAGAGAAAATTCAAGCAGGCAGTAGAGCTAATCATGGTTTTCAGAGATATTGATGTAAAGAAAGGATTTGCGATAAATGAGACAGTTCAGTTACCAAAAAAAATGAACCAGTCATCTTCAATATGCGTTATTGCGTCAGGAGATCTTGGTGTAAAAGCAAAGAGTGCCAATGCAGACTTGGTAGTAGACAGTACACAAGTATCACAGATGGGATCAAACAAAAGAGAGTCTCGTAAACTAATCAATGGTTATGACTTTTTCCTTGCAGACACTTCAGTAATGGCAAACGTTGGTAAGACTCTGGGTCAATTCATGGGTCCTAGAGGAAAGATGCCAACACCACTTCCGTTCAATGCTCCAATAGAGTCGATATTGGAAAGATTTAGATCTTCAATAAGAGTTAGACTGAAAAATTCTCTTTCTTTGGCATGCAAGATAGGCGATGAGACAATGTCTGATGAAGATCTAGTTGCAAATGCTAACGCAGTAATTGGTACAATCGAAAAGAAATTACCTAGTGGTGATAAGAACATCAAGAAAATAATGATCAAGACCAGCATGGGAAAGATCATCAAACCAATCCAACCAGGAACGAAGTAACATGCACCAGAATAGAACAAAATATCCTCAAAAGAAAGCTCAGATGTATCAACAGTTACAAGAACTACCAAGCAAGTACAAAGTCATAGCACTTGTAAGGATGGAAAAGGTAAGATCTTCGCAATTATTGCCGTTAAGAAAAAAATTCAAAGGTGAAGTAGAAATTGTAAGTATCAAAGACAAGGTTGCACAGAAATCACTTTCTACACTAAAGATTCCTGGAATTGAAAAACTTGCGGCAAATCTAGTGGGACAATGTGTATTGATGTTTACAAACATGAGCCCAATCAAACTGAACATTTTACTTGGTAAAAATAAAATAATGATGGCAGCAAGAGGAGGAGACAAGGCAAGCATAGATGTAGTCATCAAAGCTGGCAACACTGGAATTACCCCAGGACCAATTCTTACTGATTTTAAAGAAGCGGGAGTATCAACCAAGATTGATCAAGGAACTGTTTGGATAACAAAAGACTCTATAGCAGCAAAGAAAGGCGATACCATATCCGGAAAATTAGCTACCCTGCTGAGCAAACTAGATGTCAAGGCGGTAGAGGCAGGCATAGTACTAAACTCGGCTTTGGAAGACAAGGTAATTTACAATCAAGAAGAATTGACAGTAGATGTAGAACAATACAGGGCTGCATTTGCCAAGGCACACCAAGAAGCATTATCACTATCCATAGCGATAGGATACGTAACTAAAGAAAACGTCAACATGATACTTGCAAAGGCTGCTCAACAGGCAAGATCACTTGCGATAGAAGCAGGCTTCCTTACTGATGATACCAAGGATGCAACAATACAAAGAGCACATGGACAGGCAAAATCATTATCAGGCAAACTAAAGGGTTACAGTCCTCAATAAATTAGCAAGATAATATTTTAGCGTACTTTGGGCAGATTCCAGTTGTATTTCATGGCAACCAATCGCAGTATTGTTGTAACTAGTATTGAGCCGACTGTTGCCACTTCTATTTGAAGTTGGACTATTAGAAGAATGTAAAAAACAACAACGCCTAGAAAACTTGCTGATGCATACAGTTCTTTGACAAAAACCATAGGTACTTCATTTACAAACATATCCCTCAAGATTCCCCCACCTACTGCAGTTATCATTCCAGCCATGGCCATCGCTAGAAAATTCATCCCAAACAATTGATATGCCAGAGTTGCCCCGATGGCAGTAAAGACACCCAATCCGAGAGCATCGAATTTTAAAAACAAATTCCAGTGTTTTTGCATTCTAGGATAAAGAAAGAATATGACAATGCCAGTAACAGTAGTAATTATCACATAATTTGGATCAGATATAGAATGGGGTGGAAAATGTCCAAGTATTATGTCCCTCATAGTACCTCCAGCTACACCAGTGATAGTTGCAAGAATTATAATTCCTACAATGTCTGCTTTGTGTTCAATTGCCTTGAATGCCCCAGTAACTGCAAAAGCCATCGTTCCAAACAAATCCAATATCAACACAATAGTTTGAATTGGAGATGATAGTTCAGTCAAATAACAAAGTAACCAGAACTATAGTAAATAACGTTTAAGAGATTACAAAAAAGGGAATAGATTTACAGTTTTAACCAAATAGTGCAGAAAGACCTTCCATTGCCTGTTCTTCTGTCTTTGCAGATGGCAGATCAGCCTCTTTCTTTGCTTCCGATGCGCCTCCACCTGATGGTGCTGCAGGTGCAGCAACTGCTACTGGGGCAGCCTTTATTGCTTCCTCAATGTTTACATCTGCGAGTGCAGCAACAAGTGCCTTTACTTGTGCCTCATTAACTTCAGCACCTGAAGCCTTGACAACATTAGCAATATTTGCTTCGTTGATTTCCTTCTTTTGTTTGTGCAAAAGCAACGCAGCGTATACGTATTCCATTGTAAACAAATTTTGCAAGAGGCATAATATAAAACTATGGAGGCATGTAAAAAATAAATCTAAAATGATTTCTCTAGTTTAAGATTTTAAGACCTCGACAAATAGAATACATGTATTTCTTCAAGTCCTTGTCATAAAGTGTATCCATTCTTTGTTTTAAGATTCGCTTTGCTTGCTCCTTTTCTACACCATCTGGCAGAGAGAGTACGTTGTTAATCAATTCAGGTATAGATTCTCTAACCCAGCCAGAAATAATATTGTGAATGTTTTTGTGTATTTTTTCAACATGATCAGTGGTGATATCAAAAACTCCAGTAAAATTATTGTGTTCTACCCTGTAGATCAAAGCAAATATGCATTCTTTTGGATCGGGATTCTTCAAAAGTTCTAACGATTGAGGTCCAGCTTTTCCTTGAGATACTTTATTCTTCAGCCCTACAGGATTTATTATCATACCATTAACTCCAATGTTGGAATTCTCTACTCCAGTTACAATTCCTATAACAATATCCCTATGTTCGCCATTTGGCTGTGATGCAAATACATGGTCTCCTTCCTTCCAACCTTTTTTTGTAAACATGAGAAACTTTCCTAGTAAATCATATTTAATGTGTTGCTTCAGAATGCTTAATATCAGTCAGAAGGAAAAATTGTGAAATGGACAAGGACCAGATCCTTTCAAAGTTTTCTACTGATCCAGACAGATACTACAAGGTCGCATTATTTGAAAATGAAGGATTTAGGAGGAAATCATGTATCAAGTGTCGCAGGTTTTTCTGGACTTTGGATGACAATATTAGCATGTGTCCTGATCATATAGAAAACAGTTATTCGTTTATTGGAGACCCTCCTACAAACAAGAGATTTGATTATACGCAAGCATGGAAGGAAGTAGAATCGTTTTTTGTACAAAATAATCACAAATCAGTTGGGAGATATCCAGTAGTTTGCAGATGGCGGGATGATCTTTATTTTACAATTGCATCCATTGTGGACTTTCAAAGAGTAATGGGTTCCAAAGTTGTCTTTGAATTTCCTGCCAACCCACTGATTGTTCCACAAACTTGTCTTAGATTCAAAGACATTGAAAATGTAGGAGTAACCGGTAGACATTTTTCCAGTTTTTGTATGATAGGACAACATAGCATACCAAACTCACAAGGATATTGGAAGGATAAATGCGTGGAGCTTGATTTCAAATTACTTACAGAAAGATTTGGAATCAACAAAAAGGAGATAGTGTTTGTAGAAGATGTGTGGGCCGGTGGAGGATCCTTTGGATCATCACTTGAGTACTTTGTAAGAGGATTAGAACTTGGCAATGCAGTATTCACGGAATTTCAAGGCGATCTGACCAATTATTCCGTATTGGATCAAAAGATCATAGACATGGGTGCCGGTCTTGAGAGGTTTGCATGGATTACAATGGGAACCCCTACTGCTTATGATTGCTGTTTTGGACCCATAACAAAACATATGATAACCAAGATAGGTATCGACATAGATTCTGGCACAATATCCAAATATTTCATGTCAGTGGCAAAGGCCCTCTCAGAATCAAACGATATTGCCATAGTCAGAAAGATGGCTGCAAAAATTGCAGGGTTGGATGAAACAAAACAAGATAAAATAATTTCTCCACTTGAAGGGATCTACATGATAGCAGATCACTTGAGAACGCTGGTCTTTGCAATTTCTGATGGTGCATTACCAAGCAATGTGGGAGGTGGCTACAACTTGAGGATGATTCTCAGAAGGACGTTGGCAACTATTGATAGATTTGGCTGGAATTTTGACCTTAACAATCTAATTGATCTTCACATAGATTATCTAAAATCTACATATCCAGAACTTGAACAAACTCGTAATGATGTAAAAACAATAATCGAGATAGAGAAGAATCGTTACAACGAGTCAAAAGTCAGAATGAAAAACATGGCAACTACATTCAAGACACAAAACAAGAAATTATCAGTGGATGATCTCATCCGCCTGTATGAATCAGATGGTATAACTCCAGACTTTCTCAAAGAATCTCATATAATACAGGAAATTCCCTCTACATTTTACGAAAGACTATCAGATTTGCACCAGTCAGAGAAGACAGAGAAGAAAGAAGAACTAGACCTGGAGGGAATACCTGATACAGATTTACTATATTACAAAGATGATCCACACGAGTTCAAGGCCAAAGTACTCAAAATAATAAAAAACAAATTTGTCATACTTGACAAGACATCATTTTATGCAAGAGGTGGAGGTCAAGAGCCAGATCATGGAAAAATCGAAGAGTTTGATGTGATAGATGTAAGCAAGCATGGAAATGTTGTATTACATGAGGTCAGAGAAGGAGAGGTACCAAAAGAAGGTATAGTTGCAAGTTGTAAAATCGATTCAGCTAGAAGATATGGAATAACACGAAATCACACAAGTACTCACGTACTAAATGCGTCTGCAAGAAATATTCTGGGCTCTTGGATCTGGCAGCATTCTGCTTTCAAGGATGTGGAATATGCAAGACTTGACATCACCCATCATTCAAACCTCACAGAAGACGAGATAATGAAAATAGAGGATCTTGCAAACACTACCATAAGAAAAAACATTCCAGTTTTGATCAACCAGTTTGAGAGAGGCGAGGCAGAACAAGAATATGGTTTTAGAATTTATCAGGGAGGAGTAGTGCCAGTAAAATTAGTACGAATTGTGAACATAGAGGGATTCGATGTGGAAGCATGTGGTGGAACACATGTACAAAAAACTGGAGAGATTGGATTAATAAAAATCACAAAAGCCGAGAGAATTCAGGATGGGGTAGTCAGATTAGAATTTGTATCCAGCAAGTCAGCACTCAAGTACACCCAAAATCAAGACCAAAAAATTTCACACATAGTAAAATCCCTTGGCTCAAGTAAAGAAAAGATGTTAGAATCATTTGAACATGTAATGAAAGATTCTGATGATGCAAAAAAAAGATTGCGACATATAATCAAAAGAACATCTGAGGCTTCGGCGAGAGAGGCCATTTCTCAGGCAAAAAGTATTGGAAAAATAAAGTTGTACTCTACAGTAGACGAAGAACTCGATGAGGAATTCCACATATCAGTTGGAGAAATGGCAACCAAGATAGACAAATCTCTCATCTATTGTGCGTTCATAGTAAAAAATGAATCAATCAAGATAATATCATTCTCTGGTGCTGATGCCATTCCTATCAAGAAAGCAGGAGATTTAGTAAAAGAAGTTTCCAAAGTACTCGGAGGTTCAGGCGGTGGAAGAGACGCATTTGGTCAGGGAGGAGGAAAAGACCTATCAAAGATAAAAGATGCCTTGTTAACCATAGAAAAATCAATTCTTGGAGAACGATAACAGATGGACTGGGTATCACTTGAAGAAAAATGGAGACATAGGTGGGATGAAGAAAAATACTTTGAGGCTGATCCAAATAGTAACAAAAAATTCTTCGTTACAGTGGCATATCCTTATCCCAACTCCCCTCAGCATGTGGGACATGGAAGAACATACACACTAGCAGATGTACATGCCAGGTTCATGCGCATGTTAGGTTACAACGTATTATTTCCAATGGGATTTCATTACACTGGAACGCCAATTTTGGGCATGGCCAGAAGGGTTCAAGATAATGACATGAAACTACTGGAAACGTTTCGCACTTTGTACAAGGTACCAGACGACAAAATAAGAGAATTTACGGAACCAGTGAAGATTGCAGATTATTTTCATCAAGAGATAAAGACAGGGATGATTGAGATGGGATATTCTATAGACTGGAGAAGAGAATTTACTACAATAGATCCAGTATACAACAAGTTTATCGAGTGGCAGTTTAGAAAACTAAAAGAAAAAAATCTCATAATTCAGGGCACTCATCCAGTAGGATGGTGTCCAAAGGATCAGAATCCAGTATCTCAGCATGACACACAAGGTGATGTAGAACCAAGTTTTACAGAATATACAATTATCAAATTCAGATATGACAAGTACATCATTCCCACTGCAACATTACGACCTGAGACTATTTTTGGTGTAACAAATATCTGGATAAATCCAGAGTTTGTTTATGAAATAATACAGGTTGATGACGAGCAATGGATAGTAACTAGCGAATGTGCAAGAAAGTTAGAGTTTCATAATAAAACAATAACAAGACTAGGGAAGATATCAGGCAAGGAACTGGTTGGAAAACAAGTCAGAGTTCCTGAAAGAGACGATCAGGTTTTGATGTTGCCAGCAAGTTTTGTCAAAAGTGGGAATGGTACTGGTATTGTAATGTCTGTTCCTGCACATGCCCCTTTTGATTATCAGGCCCTTGAAGATCTCAAAAAAGAGATTATGAAGTATCCCAACATATCAGGCATTCAAAATGTCAAGGCAATATCAATAATTGAAACAGAAGGTTACAGCCAAATTCCTGCGTTGGATGTCATAACCAAATTCCAAATTGAAAATCAAAATAGTTCAAAATTAGAAGAGGCTACCAAGGAAATATACTCAAAGGAGTTTTACGGTGGCAGATTAAAGCAGAACACTGGGAAGTTTGCAAGCAAGACAGTTGTAGAGGCAAAGGACGAAGTAAAAAAATGGCTGTTGCAAGAAAAAAATGCAGATATCCTATACGAGTTAAACGAGATTCCCATAAGATGCAGATGTGGTGCAGAATGCGTAGTAAAGATTCTCAGCAACCAATGGTTTCTCAACTATTCAGATCCGGAATGGAAGACAAAAGTACACGCATGGATAAATGAGATGAAGATTCTCCCAGAAGAGATTAGAAATGAATTCAACAATGTAGTAGATTGGCTCAGAGAGAGAGCATGTGCAAGACAGCATGGATTGGGAACAAAATTACCATGGGATAAAAACTGGATAATAGAAAGTCTTTCTGATTCCGTAATTTACATGGCATATTACACCATAGCAAAATATGTCAACAACAAGGAAATCGTTCCAGAAAATGTATCAGATACTTTTTTTGATTATATATTTTTGAGCAAGGGGAGATTAGAGGACACATCATCTCAATGTAAAATAGCACCTGATCTTTTGGAAAGAATAAAAAAAGAGTTTCAATATTTTTATCCAGTAAATGCAAGACATTCTGGAAGAGATCTAGTTCCAAATCATCTAACATTTTTCATCTTCAATCATATAGCAATATTTCCAAGAGAATACTGGCCTGAAGAGATTGTAGTTAATGGATCAGTCCTCATGGACGGAAAGAAAATGTCCAAATCAGAGGGAAACATAATTCCATTAAGAGACGCCATAAGAAAACATGGTGCTGATTCAATCAGGCTTACAATTTTGATTTCTGCAGAGTTGCTACAGGATGCAGATTTCAACCAAGATGCAGTAAAGGGAATAAAAAACAAATTAGAGAGCATGTTAGAGGAGTGTTCAAGATATAGAGCCTCTCACAATGTAAAACTTGAACAAGAGGACAAGTGGATAAAAAGCAAGACCGAGCAGTTAATTCTTAAAGCAACATCTTCAATACAAAAAATGAGACTGAGAGAAGCATTACACTTTATTCTCTATGATTTTGAATCAGATCTTCAGTGGTATATCAAACGAGCTTTGGCAAAAAAACGTGATAATTTTGCCGGAATCTTGCACGACATATTTTCTACGAGAATAGCAATGATGTCACCCTTTGCGCCATATGCATCAGAAGAGATGTGGTCTAGACTTGGAAATACAGGTATTGTATCAAAGTCTGCATGGCCAACATATCATGAGGATGTGATTGACTTGGGATCAATTCAATCGGAAAACCTGTTAAAAAATACAGTTGATGACATAAAAAACATAATCAAGGTCACGAAAATTATTCCAAATAAAATAACAATATACACGTCGGCCCAATGGAAAGTAAAGGCATACCAGAAAATTTTGTCCAGCGTGGTAGCAGGTGAGGTCAACATAGGTTTTCTTATAAAATCTCTTATTGCAGACAAGGAAACAGAAGAGATAAAAAAAGATCCTGATTTTGTGAAAAAAACAGTCAATGACATATTATCAGAATCACAAGAAGAAAGAGAATCAAAGAACAAGATCGGTCTTATTGATGAAAAAAAAATTCTCTTAGAACTTGATTCACTTGTGCAAGCAGAATTTGGAATTACATCGCAAATATTTTCTGAATCAGATCAAGACAAGTATGATCCAAAAAATAAATCAAGAACAGCAAGACCATACAAACCTGCCATCTTAATTGAATAGTAATTGCCACATGTTTTTATTAGGTAATTTTTCGTATAAGATTGTTTGAAAATAGCTATAGTTGGCATAGGAGTTGCCGGAGCATATCTGCTTGCAAGATTGAAAAATCAACACGAGGTAGTAGGTTTTGAGAGATCTACACAAGAAAATCATGATTCCATATGTGCTTGGGGTACATCAAAGGCACCAATGGAGGAATTTGCAAAAAAGGCCGGACTTGATTTTAGCGATTATGTAATACATGATGGAAAGCAAATGTATGTGGACATGGGTTTAGAAAGATTTCAAATCAAGCTCAAGGGACTTTGTACATACAACAAGATTGGATTGATAAAAGACATGGCAAAGGGATGCAAGGTACATCATGGTACTGTGCCAAAATTACAAGATCTAGAATCAGAATTTGACATAATTGTGGATTCCACAGGTTTTCATAGATCATATCTTCCAAGACTTGAAAAAGACTTTCATCTGCCAACATATCAATACAAGGTAGAATATGAAAATGGAGTGCCTTTTGACGATTTTTATCTCAAACCATTTTCCTCGATTAGCGGATATTTCTGGTATTTTCCACTAGGAGATAAAATTGCCCATATTGGTGCAGGAGATAAAAATAGAAATCACATTGTAGAAACCAATGCATTCTTGAATAAATATGGGGGAAAGATCCTAAAGACTGTTGGAAGACCAATACGTCTTGCCACCCCAGACCTTTGTGAGCCATTTTACCATGGAAAGGTAGTCGGAGTAGGCGAATCCATTGGTACAGTGTACCCACTGCTTGGAGAGGGAATAATTCCAAGTATGACATGCGGAGACATTTTTGTGGATACTTTGGGTAACAATGAGAGATACAGACAAATGGTTCTTGAAAAATTTGCAATCTATTCAAAGGTTTTATCATTTGTAAGAAACAAAATGGAAAGCAAGTTCGGCATCATGAAAAATTTTGTAGACATGTTATCGATTTATAGATACATGAAGAGAAATGAGAAAAGATTTGGAATGGAAATCAAGATGACAGACATGATGAAAGTAGCAAAGGCCTAGAGTTACATACTTACATAGCCAAAATTTTCTCTTGTTGTTCTGTTTGAGTTCATGGTATAGTCATAGATCATTTTGGAATACTCTAACAGAACATCTTTCATTGCGTCGTGGGATTTTGCAAAATAAAATCCTGGACAATCACCTGTGAACTGAAATGTAGCATGGACCCGAGCTTTTCCTTTTTCATTTTCAAGCCATGATGAAAATGGATACAGATAGCATACTCCCGGTCTAGAGGGATGAAGTCCACAGTAGCCTCTTTCATCAAGAAATCTGCACTTGATATGAGTCCCATCATCTGTCTCTTTTTCATCATCTTTACGTTTTAGATTAATCATGGTCATTACCACAGAGTTTCCCGCAGGTCCTTTTTCTTCCCATGTGGCTATGTTAGTCTCTTTCTTTACAAAATCCGATACTTTGTCATATTTTAGATTTTTACTTATTATTATCAGATCGCTGCTTGTAAGTGGTAATCGTCCCTGTCTATTACAGCAATTATGACAGTCAGGCCAATAGCATTTCCACAAGACATAACCGTCTTCATCTGTCAAATAAGGAATATGAAAAATTACGCCGTTAACTTTTATCTGGAAATCTGAAACATTTGTTTTTTTGCCCAAAATAAAATCTTGAATTACCGGTTCAATTTTCCAGTTTTTAGATAATAGCTCTAGGGCCTCTTCGATATTTGATTTCATCAACTAATAAATTGAGATCGGAACTTTTTGAACGTTATCAATGCTAGAAGAAAAGGGAAAATATGCCTCTGCCACTCAAAATCGAAGATTTGTCTGGGAGAAGGTCATGTGGCCATTAATCTTAGAATTGAATACAACTAATTTCACCAATCAACAATACAAGAAGAGGCGTGATCAAGTATGCAAGGAACTTAACATACCAGCTTCTCGAATTGCAGGAGGTTTTGTATCATTGTTGTTAAAGGGAATTTTGTACAAAGAAAATGATCTGTACTCCATTCATTACAGATTGATTCCTTACATGAGACTTGGTGCAAATTGCGATTATGCCACTGCAGTTCGTGAAGCCAGTACAAAATAATATATTCTCAAGAAATACCAGTCGTCTCGGTAGCCCGATAGTCTAGTGGCCAAACAATTTTGGGTTAGGGATCTCAGGCTCTGGATCTTATGAGAGGACACCTGGGGACGGCAGTTCGAATCTGCCTCGGGCTATCTATTATTTTTAAAAAATAATTTCTTTACCTAGAAGCCATTGCAATTCGTTCTAGTTCATTCTTTTTCTTGACAGACGGCGCATTCATGTCATTTGCTGAAGCAAGTATCAAGTGTTCTGCAAGATTTTCCTCAACTGCCTTTGGATTGGAAAATGATGCATCTCTGACACCTTCTGCAATGAATCGTAATGCAAGATCAACTCTCCGTAGTGGCGCAACATCTACTGAAACATGATAAACAGTTCCACCATATACTATTCTAGTAGTATCTTCGTTCGGTGCTGAATATTCTACAGCTCTTATCAAAACTTCAACAGGATTCTTACCAGTTTTTAGATGGATTATATCAAATGCAGCCTTGACTGTATTTATCGCTCGAATTTTTTTTCCACCCATCCTACCTGTATTTTTTGCATATTTTTTTCCAAAATGAGATAATTTGTTAATGAGTCGCTCAGCTATGTTAACTTCAGCCTTGTTGAATCTTTTAAGAGCTGATCTGCCAAATGACAACGGCATTATCTCTTGTTTAAGAGATATTACATTTTTCAATCCCGGATCTTTGACATCTATATTTGAGATATCCCATTTTCTGAAAAGTAGAAGATTTTGTGTTTCTGTCATTTTTTATCTCCTTGGTTTTTCCTTCTTTCCATAGACAAGTTCCTTAAGTGAAGTACCATTTACTTTGAAAACCTTCCACCTTACACCAGGAATATCACCTAGTGCTCCTCCCATGGATGCACCCATGCCTTCTACATGTACTTCGTCATGTTCATCAACAAAGTTAAGGGCACCGTCCCTAGGAAGGAAGGCTGTAACCGTTTTACCATTTTTTATTAGTTGAACTCTAACACATTTTCTTACAGCAGAGTTTGGCTGCTTTGCTTCTATTCCAACTTTTTCTAAAACTATACCTCTAGCTTGTGGAGCGCCTCCAAGAGGACTTGCTTTCTTATCAAGACCTAATTCTCTTCTTTTATAGGTACCAATAGACCATTTCTGTCGCTTTCTCTTATCTTTGAGAACTCTCCCTGCAAATAGACCTAAAGGTGATTTTGCCATACCATTACTCCATTATTTTCTCCGGACTTTGAATAAGAACACTGGAAATTTGAAAGTATCTCTTTGCTAAGAGTCTTGCTTTTTCTGCATTGCGGCCTTCTCTGCCCACTACAATTCCTTTCTTTTTTGCATCAACTAGAATAATTGCTTGAAGTGAACCATCAAGTCTCTTATTTATTTTCACTTCAGAAACTAATTTTGGATTAAGCATATTTTTTAGAAATTCAGATGGTTCTTCAGAATATTCTACAAGCTCAACATTTCGTTTTACTACATTTTGCAGATTCTTTATTGTAGAACCGCCTTTTCCAATGGCTAACCCCATTTTACCATGATTTACCACGAATATAACTCGGTCTTGTTTCTCGTCTTCAATACAGTCTCGTGCTGTAGCTCCTGTCACATTCTGAAAAAGTGACATCAGTTTTATTTGATCTGTTGATAGTTTGATTGTTTCCGTCATGCCGTTTTTAAACTCGATCTCTTGGTGGGACATTTAAATCTTGATAGAAAATAGATGGGGAAAAGCACATTGTGTTATTTCGTCTCTGTTTCAAGTTCTTTTGTTATTGCTTTGAGATTAGTATCACTTAGAGTCTTAAGTGACAATGCAGAAATTCTAAATTGCGTGCCACATAGTCTTCCAAGTTCTACTGAGGAACCATTGTAATGTAGTGTAGGAACCTTGGCATTTTTAGATGCTTCTTGTATTTGCTCGAGTGTTTTTTCTGTGATAGAGTTTGATAATACGATAACTTTTGAATTTTTTATGGTGTTGATTGCTTCTTTTGTGCCAAAAGAGTATTTTCCATCCTCAATTGCATCTTTTATTATTTTTTCTAATAGTTTAGCCATCTTGAACCACTCTCATGTATAGATCTACTGTTCCTGTACCGATTGGGATGTTTGCTCCTACTATAACATTTTCTGTTACACCTTTAAGTTCTTCAACTTCTCCTGCTAGTGCAGCTTCTGCAATTGTTGGAACGGTAATTTCAAATGCGGCTCTTGCAAGCACACTAGTCTTAGTTCCAGCAATTCCATGTCTCCCAATTTGTTGTAGATAGCCTTTAGAACACATCAGGTCTGATACCAACATAATATATCGTACATCCACCTCGAGACCTTGGTCTTCAAGAGTAGAACTCAATTCATTTATCAGTGAATTTCGTGCAGCTTCAATACCTAATGTACCTGCAATCTCAAAGATGTTATTAGTTCGAATATTTTTCTTATCAATGCCATCAATTTCCCATACTTTTGCTATGTTTGAACCAGACGTCTGTATAACCCACTCTTCTCCCTGTTGTACAATTGTAACTCTTTCTACATCTGTCACACCTTTTACGGTAGTAGATAGTATTTTGTTTCTCATTGCAAGAACCGTTTGAGTATCAGATTCCTCTGGCAGTGTCAGCGTAATTGAATTCCCACTGGGCTCGATCTCAAATTTCTTCTTGGAAGATTGTAATGCATCCACCACATCTTCAATTGTACATGCCCTTTCTCGCAGTTTGTCTTGGTTAAGATTGAGCTTAATCTTTGTAGAATAATCAGTCTCAGTACTAGAAATTAATGCACTAATTTTGGTATGTAGAATTTCTCTTGCTACTTTGATTGCCTTTTCTTTTGATTTCTTGTGATTTTCTTCCAAGTAGATATCCATTGTTGGTGTTACAGGCTTCTTTCGTGCATCAACAAGTTCAATCAATCTAGGAAGTCCCAGTGTTACGTTTCTTTCTCTTATACCTGCAAAGTGGAATGTTCTAAGAGTCATCTGAGTACCAGGCTCACCTATTGATTGAGCTGTTACTACACCTACTGCCTGACCAGGTTCAACCTTAGCATTATCATAAAGCTCTAGTGCTTTTTTACAGACTTTATCAACACCTTCTTTGCTAAGTTTTGATTCAAGTAGAGCCTCAAGCACAGTTTTTGACAAACGTGGATTGAATGTCTTTGTATATTTTTTTGCCAAATCTGCTATCTCTTCTTTTGTAGATTTCTTTCCAGAATCAATGATGCTCTCAGATTCTATCAATCTAGCAATCCTAAATGCCTCACCATGATCACTTTTTGCTACATCGATACCATCTTCTCCATAAAGAAATTGTATTATGTGACCGTGTGGATCTCTTACTGTTCCGTCATATTCTAGTTTAAGATGTTCAAGTGCATTGATGAGTCTTCTCTGCATGTAACCACTTTGTTGTGTTCTGACCGCAGTGTCAACAAGACCTTCTCTTCCACCCATAGCATGGAAGAAGAATTCCAGAGTGGACAATCCCTCCCTATAGTTAGATTTGACAAACCCTTTACCGTCTGGGTTGGCATCGTTTTCTTTAAAGTGTGGTAATGCTCTATTACTATAACCTTTGAGAATTCTTCTACCTCTGATAGACTGTTGACCCAATGCACCAGCCATTTGACCAATATTTAGCGACGAACCTCTAGCACCAGTAGTTGCCATTATTCTACCTGCATTGGTTTCATCAAAAGATTTATCGGCCGAATTTCCTGCCTTGTCTCTGGCTTTTGAAAGTTCATTTACAATGTATGCTTCTAATGCTTCTTCAGCAGAAAGACCCCTGCTAAGCTGTAGGGTACCTTTCTTTGCTTGAGCAATGAAATCATAGACTTTGTCATATGATTCTTGGATATTTTCAAGAATTCCATCTTTTGTCTTTGTTGCAAGTTCAAGATCAGCATAACCATAACTAAATCCATAACCTGTAATGAATTGTTTTAGCATAATCAGAATAGAGTTAAGGAAGTTCTTGGCCTCTTCATATCCATAATCTTTTGTGATTCTGTGTAGGACACTATCAGGTTCTTCTGCTCCAATAGACGCTTTATCAATCACACCACTAACTAGCTGTCCGTTTTTGATTACTACATCTTTTACTGGGCCCTTTGTACCTTTAGACCATTTTGATGTTATGACATAATTGAAGTCTTTTGGTAAGAAGAGTGAGAATAACTGTTTACCACTATAAAGTGATCCACCTTTTGCTTTTACTGCAGGTTCTGGAAATGTTCCATTATAACCACCCAACATTGCAAGGTTTGCAAATTCTTGAGGTGTTAATGTAGTATCATCTTTTGTAAGTAAATATGCACCAGTAATGAAATCACGTAATGCGCCAATTATAGGACCGCCGTATCTCGGAGAGATCAATTGGTCTTGTACACGCATTAAGAGTATAGCTTCTGCTCGTGCTTCTTCACTTTGAGGTACATGAAGATTCATCTCATCTCCGTCAAAATCAGCATTGTAAGGAGGACAGACGGATGGATGCAATCTAAAAGTCTTGCCAGGCAATACTCTGACATAATGACCCATAATGGACATTTGGTGTAATGATGGCTGTCTGTTGAACATCACTATATCCCCATCAGAGAGATGTCGTTCTACAAGATACCCTATTTCAATATTATTTGCAATGGTTTCTCGGTCTTCAACAAAGTCAAGTCTAATTTTCACCCCGTCTGGTCTTACAATATAATTAGCACCTGGAAATTTGCTTGGCCCGTTTATGACAAGTTTTTTCAGCCTCTCAATGTTCCATTCGGTAACAACTTCCGGAATTGTTAGTTTAGTTGCAACAGCCTCTGGAACTCCCACCTCAGAGATTTGTAAGCTTGGATCAGGTGAAATAACAGTTCTACTTGAAAAGTCAACCCTTTTTCCAGATAGTGAACCTCTGAATCTTCCTTCTTTTCCTTTTAGTCTCTGTGTAAGAGTTTTGAGAGGTCTTCCTGATCTATGGTGAGCTTGTGGAATGCCTGACACTTCATTATCAAAATAAGTCGTAACATGATATTGCAAGAGATCAACCAAGTCTTGTACAATAAGTGGAGGAGTTCCAGCTTCTTTACTTTCTTTTAGTCTCTGATTCACTCTTATGATATCTACTAGTTTGTGAGTTAGATCATCCTCAGATCTGATTCCTGTTTCTAGAATGATGGATGGTCTTACTGTAACTGGTGGAACCGGTAGAACTTGTAAGATAAACCATTCTGGTCTTGCTGTTGTAGGATCATATCCTAACAATTTCAGATCTTCATCAATCATATGTGAGAATCTCTCTCGAATTGTAATTGGAAGCAATCTGTTCTCACCAAGTTCAGTTCTTTCTATGAAAATTGTTGGTTTTGTGAATATCAATTCATATTGTGACTTGCCACAGTGAGGACAAGTTTTTTCTTTCTTGGCTCTTTCAATTATTTCAGTAGGAATATGTTTAATTGAAATTACGGTATACGCCGCTTCCTTTTTCATGATTTGGTGATATTCTTCTAGCTCTTCCTGTGGAATTTTTAATCTAGCACAGGATCTACATGTAGTCAACAAAAGTTTGTAGATATTATCTATGAATGCGATGTGTAAGACAGGTTCTGCAAGTTCAATGTGTCCAAAGTGTCCCGGACATCTTGCTGCAGTATTTCCACAGGTAAGACATTTCTGACCGGGTTCAAGTGTACCAAGTCTTCCATCCATCAATCCACCTTGAACAGACATTCCATCTTCGTCATAAGTTTCGGGTGCAGTGATTTCAGCAACAGAGTATTTTCTAATCTCTGTTGGAGACCAGACAGAGAATTTTATTCCATCAATTACTTTTATTGTTTCAAGTGCCATTATACTCTCTCCTTTATCAAAAGTCTAGGTGCGACATCAAGACTCATCATTTCCTGTAAAAGTAGTTTAAATGCATATGCAACAGAAATGGAGGTAACTTTTGCTTTGTCACCACATACTCTGCATACAAATCTTCTTTGTTTGATATCATAATATGAAACCAATCCACATCGTTCACAAATGTAGATATCAGCCTTGTCAGATTCATCTAACAATCTATCTTTTAGCATCATTGATGCTCCATACGCAATAAGGCAGTCTCTTTCCATTTCACCAAATCGCAAACCTCCACCTCTTGCACGTCCTTCTGTTGGTTGTTTTGTCAACATTTGGACTTGACCTCTTGCTCTTGCATGAATCTTGTCTGCAACCATGTGATGAAGTTTTTGATAATATACAACTCCAATGAATACGTCTACTGCAAATGGTTTTCCTGTTCTTCCATCATACATTACTTCTTTCCCAGAATATTTGAATCCGTTTTGCTCTAAAACGCCTTTTACATCTTCGAGTTTCTCTCCGACAAAAGCAGAGCCATCCATTTTACTTCCACGCAGTGCGGCAGCTTTTCCTGTTACAGATTCCAAAAACATTCCAACTGTCATTCTGGACGGGAAAGCATGCGGATTAATCAAAACGTCTGGAACTACTCCATCTGCGGTATAGGGAAGATCTTCTTGGTTTACAAGTAATCCCACAACACCCTTCTGACCATGTCTTGACGCAAATTTGTCTCCAATTTCGGGAATCCTAAGATCTCTAACTCTGATCTTGTACATTCTTCCTCCATCGTGCGATTGAGTCATAACAACTGTGTCAACGACTCCATTTTCAGATGGTCTGACTCCTATCGATGTATCTCTTCTGTATGGCCCCTTTACTTCAAATTCTCTATACTCTTCCATAAATCTTGGTGGGCTTGTTTTTCCAATCAGTATATCTCCACCCTGTGCTGTTGATTCAGTTGCAATAACTCCATCTTCCTCCAATAATCTGTATGCCTTGTCACCTCTAAATCCTCGAATATTTCCTTCGGCAGTTGGAATCTCAAAGTTATCTCGCATACCTCCAGGATATTGTTTTGCTTCAGCTTCATAGATTCTGTAGAAGAACGTTCTTCCAAGACCTCTATCAATGGACGACTTGCTCAAGACAATAGCGTCTTCAATATTATATCCATCAAATGGCAATACAGCAACAACACAATTTTGACCAGCAGGTCTGTCCTCCAATCCTAAAAGACCCATTGCTTTGGTATTAACAATTGGAGTTTGTGGGTACAACATCAAATGTTGTCGCACATATGTACTTGCATTCATGAGTGGAGTTGAAAAACCAAGACTTTGTTTTGCCATTGCAGATTCATATGTATTTCTTGGAGACTGGTTATGTTCTGGATATGGAATGATGGATGCGCCTGCTCCCAAAATTGCAGATGGGAATACTTCCATGTGAGTATGTTTCTTTATGTCAGTTTCATCAATTGCAATGTAAGAGTTTTCTTCTTCATTAGCATCTACCAACTCAATTATTCCCATATGCAAAAGATCTGTCCACGAAAGGAATTTTTTGCTTACCTTATCGATTAACTCTTGCGTTAAGAGAATTTTATTATCTTTGATTACAATGAGAGGACGCAAAACTCTTCCAGCATTGCAATTAACATAAAGTCGTTTAGTAGAACCCTCAAAGCTAGATTGGTACAGAAATATTCCAACGTGTGGATGAATCTTGAAGTTTCTCCTTAGATCTCGTAGAGAGTCAACGAGTCGTTGACCGTCCTTAAAGTATCCAATTAATCTACCGTCAACAAAAACTCTAGTACCTTCTTTTTTCAATTCATCTTTTGCGTCAGATACATAAGTTACACCCAAGTCATAGAGTTTCTCAATTATATCTTCAGATGGAACATTAACAGAAATTATTGCAGACAAGGCAAGATTCTTTACCAATCCACAATTCGAACCCTCAGGAGTTTCGCTTGGACATATTCTACCAAAGTGTGTAGCATGAAGATCTCTTGCTTCAAAGTTAGGTTGGCTTCTGCTCAGAGGTGACTGAATTCTTCTAAGATGACTAATAGTTGAAAGATAATTGGTCCTATCAAGAAGTTGTGTTACACCAACTCTGCCCCTGCCCCAATTTCCAGTTGCAATGGCATTATTCATTTTGTCAGTAACAATTCCAGGTCTAACAGCAGCTGCTACTGCGTTTATGCCTCTTTTTTGGCCTGATCTTTCCAGTTGATATTTCATATCTCGGACTAGATTTCTAAATGCTGTTCTGAAAAGATCAGCGAGCATTTGACCTGCGAACTTTATTACTTTATTTCCATAATGATCCTTGTCATCAGTAGCAATCCATCCCAATTTTAGTTCGATTAGTTTGCATGTAGCTTCCCCTAGAAATAGTGCTTTTTCTTTTCTATTGTCAGGATGTTTACCAAGATGTGGTAAAAGACCCCAATCAAGTAATGTTTCAGCTCTCTTAATCTGGAATTCTTCTAGCATACCAGGTGCAATTCTTTTACTGATGTAGACTATGGCATCTTTTGCGGTTGGCACATCACCTGACTTTTCAAATGAACCTTCAAGTTCATCTTGAATGTCATCCACCAATGATACCGAGGCAGCTATTTCCCTGTCAGATTCAAGACCTAGTGCTCGCATTAATGTAACTACCGGGATATCAACAGGAGAACCTGGAATCTTGGCAACAATAAGGCCATCGTTTTTCATTATTAATTCTAATTTTGCCCTATAGCCTACAATAGAAGAATAGACCTTGGCTTTGAAAACAGTATTACCACCAACTGTTTCTCTATCTACAATAATTTTATTGTAAGAAAGATCTTCCAATCCGACTATAACTCGTTCAGAACCATTTATGATAAAGTAACCACCGGGGTCACTTGGATCTTCACCGTGTTCTACTAATTTTTGTTCAGAAAGATTATGCAATATACAAGCATTAGATCGAACCATGACAGGCATGTCTCCGATGTGAATATACCTTGATTCTAGGATTTTTCCATCCTCTACAACACTTGCTTCAAGCATGATAGGAGATGCATATGTAACATTTCGCAGTCGTGCTTCCATTGGTGCAATATGAGTAATAGAGCCATCCAATTCCATCATACGCGGCTGTTGAAGTTTTACTTTTCCAAGTTGAATCTTGTATGGATATTCAGCACTTTCAATTTCAATTTGTCCAACTTCATCTATAATACTTTGAAGTCCCCTTTCAAGAAATTCATCATATGAATTAAGATGTTGTCTTGCAATTCCTTCTCTCTTTAGAATATCTTGAACGATGGGCCAGCGTTTGTTTGAAATATTTGCCATTATTCTTCCACCACGTACCTATAGTACAAACTCTCACCAGCAGTTGGGCTCTTTCGTGTAATTTTTATCATATCTCCTGGCTTTACCCCCAAACCTCTGATGGCAGGATCACTCACATAGATTAGCGGCATTTCAGTAGGCTTGGTATGATATTTTTCAAGAACCTTTTCGGCTTCGTCTTTATTTATTATCTCATGTTTTGGAACATAGATATGATCTGGAATGAGTATCTTCTCTTTTTTACTAATCATTTTTTAAAATCTCCTTTGAACATTAGCTGTAAACGTATGACTAATCCACAAACTAAGATGCATCCACCGAGAGGTTAATATATATCTAATTGGAAGTGTGTCAAAATTAGCATCTTTTGTCAATAATTTTTTCCGCAACTTTAAATAGTAAAAAAAATCACTTCCAACCAGGATGAGTACTCGCTTTAAAGGATTTGCGTTACTTGCAATTCTGCTTTGTGCTATAGGAGTAATGCCCGTTTTTGCTTCTCCATATGCTCTACAGAATCCAACAGGTTCAAATTCTACAAACGCTACATCTAGAAATACAGGTACGCTCGTTGGTTCTACATCCACAGGTCAAATCACCGTAACAACCGACAAGACTTCATACAATGATGGAGACAAGGTTGCAATATCAGGAAGTACACGAGACTATATTTCCGATACACCAATCACGGTCATCATCATCAACCCGATAGGAAACATTGTCAAAATTGATCAAGTGAATCTAGGATCGGACAGAACCTTTTCAACATCTATAATGGCTACAGGCACTCTCTGGCAGGCAGCAGGCACATATACAGTAAAAGTGCAATTTGGTAGCCCGGATAGATCAGCTGAAACAACCTTCCAATTCGCCGGCTCTACTGGCAGTTCATCATTAGGAAACACTATACCAGTTGATGGTACAAGCCTTTCTGTAAAATACAGCATAACCAATGGCAAAGTCCTTGGCATAAAGGCTGACATGCAATCAAAATCACTGATTGTATCAATACAGACTACTGGGGATGGAGTATTAACAGTAACACTCCCAAGAGCGCTGATTAATGCAACACTACCAACAGGTCAGGATGACAAGTACTATGTACTAGTAGACGGTCAGGAAGCTAATTTCCAGGAGACTAGCACTACAACAACCGACAGAACTCTATCAATTCCATTCACTGATGGAACTCAAGAAATAGAGATAATCGGTACACAGATAGTTCCAGAGTTTGGCCCAATCGCAGCTCTAGTACTTGCTATTGCAATAATATCAATAATTGCAGTATCAGCAAAGACTGGACTAAGATTTATGCCAAAGTACTAGGACGCTCTACTTTTTCATTTTTTTAAATATACATAAATATCCATTATGCTTAATCGCCAATAAGATGAGTACTCATAAAGAATATGCGTTGATCGCAATTCTTGCTACGGCAGCTGTAGTAGGTGTTGTACCTGCTTTTGCAGCAACCAACCCATATCTAGCATGCCCCGACTGTAACGACACCAGCAACATTCAACAAATACCACCAATAGCAATAACGGTGACAACCGACAAACCAGTTTACGATCACAATTCACAAATTATGGTCACTGGACATGTTGCAAATCCATACCCAGGACAAGATGTAACCGTAGAGGTAACAAGCCCATCAGGCAATGTAGTATCAGCGGCTCAATTACCCTTAGACAACAGTGGAAATTTTGTTACAAAATTAAGCACTGCTGGAAGTCTCTGGTTTGAGAATGGACAATACGCAATTACAGTACAACAAGGAGACCAGCAAGCAAGAGTTAATTCAGCTGTATTCCAACTCACAGGCGCACAAGCACAAACACCACCAGCAATTCCAGAGTTTGGCCCAATCGCAGCTCTAGTACTTGCTATTGCAATAATATCAATAATTGCAGTATCAGCAAAGACTGGACTAAGATTTATGCCAAAATACTAGGACGCTCTACTTTTTCATTTTTTATTACAGGATCTAGTGCAAACACAGATCGCATACATCTTGTACAGCAATAAAATATACAATTAGAAGACGTGGAAACATAATTCGACGTCAAGAGTATTTCAGATCAAAGTTTCACCAATTCAATAATTTCAATATTGAAAACAAGCATGGTATATCATACAAGTCTTATGACATCTCAAGAATTGGAACTTTAAACCGCAGTCACTTTTAAAATAACATTTGCCCATTAAATTTTAGTTGTCTTTTAAATATACATAAATAGTCTTACTTCATAATCGCCAATAAGATGAGTACTCATAAAGAATATGCGTTGATCGCAATTCTTGCTACGGCAGCTGTAGTAGGCATCATGCCGGCATTTGCTTTATCACCGGCAGATACAACAATGAATTCAAGCCAAATCAGCCCCAGTACTGGATCTCAACAAATTCTGCCAATTGCAGTGTCTACAGACAAAAGTGCATACGACAGACAGTCAATAGTAATTGTTACAGGACATGTCCAAAATTCCATAGGCGGACAAGCTGTTACCATGAAAGTTTCAGACCCCAATGGAAAGGTTGTAGAAGTAGATCAGATAACATTGAACAGCAACGGTGATTTTCAAGATAAAATCAACACCTCAAGCCCATTATGGACAGCAGGTGGAACTTATACCATTTATGTTCAAGCTGGCTCACAACAAGGACTACTATCGACAACAACACAGTTCACACTACCTGGTGGCGGACAGTCAAGTTGCACACCGCAACAACTTGCAGCTACAACTGGTAGTGAAATGTATTGTATCGACTACACCATCAACGGTGGAACAGTTTCTGGAGCAACATTGGATACTGCATCAAAAGCCCTTGTTGTAAACATACAAGCAACCAACGATGGTCAGATCACTCTTAACATTCCAAGATCAGTGCTTGATGCAAAAAGTGGTACAGGTGACAGTGTCTTTGCAGTTCTAGTAGACGGTGAACAAATACAACAATTCACAGAAACACCTTCCACAGACACAAGAACAATCACAATTCCATTCCAAATGGCATCTGAAAAAATTGAGATAATCGGTACACAGATAGTTCCAGAGTTTGGCCCAATCGCAGCTCTAGTACTTGCTATTGCAATAATATCAATAATTGCAGTATCAGCAAAGACTGGACTAAGATTTATGCCAAAATACTAGGACGCTCTACTTTTTCATTTTTTATTACTGACATAGCAAAGGAAATATACAACTGAAAGACAAATTCGATATGCAATACACTCCTATTCTCATGGCATTAATTTTATCTCTGTCAGCATTATCAATTCCCGTATTTGCACAAACCACACCATTGACATCTCCACCTGCACCGGCATCAATTACAACAAATATTGACAGGTCATCATATACTCTAGGGGACACAATTGTCATCTCAGGTCAAGTGCGGGCAGTAGTAGTTGGAACTCCACTAGTCATACAGATCTTTGATCCAAACAATGGCTTGGTTCAAATAGCACAAATTGACGTATCGCAAGACGGCAGGTACACAGACACCATCAAGGCAGTAGGACCATACTGGAAATTAAATGGGATCTATACAGTCAAGGTTCAATATGGCCCTCCAAATGTAACTGCACAAACTACTTTTGCTTTTCAAAGTACACCTACCATCATAAGTAATGCATTTCAACTCAAAGACCCCAATAGCCAGCAGACGTTCAATGTCAATTACACCATAAATGGTGGAACCATAAATACAATGACCATAGATGCCCAGAGTTTATCAGTAATTGTTTCAATAAATTCCACAAGTGACGGAACAGTCACCCTGCAATTACCAAGAAGTTTGATCGATGCAAAGACAAGTTCAGGTCAAGATGACACATTCATCATCCTAATAGACGGTGCAGAAGTAAAACCACAAAGTGAATCTGCAAACAATAATTTTAGAAACATAACTGTTCAATTCTTGCAAGGAGATCAAGATATAGAGATAATCGGTACACAGATAGTTCCAGAGTTTGGCCCAATCGCAGCTCTAGTACTTGCTATTGCAATAATATCAATAATTGCAGTATCAGCAAAGACTGGACTAAGATTTATGCCAAAATACTAGAACTACAAGTCAAATTTTCTTTTATCAATACATAAATACTCAAGATCCTTGAGTATTGGCTAGCAAGCATGAGAAGATCAAGCATCTGTTATATAATATTGTTGACAATCGCAGTAAGCATTGCAGTAATTGCATTACCAGTTTATGCACAAACCAGTGGAAGTCCTACAGTTGGAGGAGGGCCAGCCAATCCAAATGCAAATGTAACTACTGCTTACAAACTCTTACAACAGGAAGCAAATCGAACTGGAGTAATTCAAACTACAATTGCACCTTTATCCATCAATACAGATTTGCCTACATACAATCAAGGTGACACGGTAATCATGACAGGACATATCAGAGATCCTATAAACGCAACTGCTGTAACAATCAAAGTTATCAGTCCGCTTAAGAATTTGGTTTTCATCGGCCAGTTAACACCTGGAGCAGATGGAAGTTTTACCAAGACATTTGCAGCTACCGGGCAATATTGGAAAGATGCTGGAAATTACACAATAATAGCTCAATATGGAGTATACCTGAATTCAACTGCAAGGTTTCATTATAATGGTGGAGATGGAAGTACCACAGTTACCAAAGCTATCAATGGAACATATGGATTACAATCAGGAAATCAAATTTACAACATACCATACATCATAAAGGGTGGTACTGTTAGCAGCATGAGCATCTATGCACAGCAATACACTTTAGAAATTGCATTAAACACTAACGCAGATGGTTCTATCACAGTAACCCTACCTAGAAACATAATAGATGCAAAGGTACCGCCGCCTCCAAATCCTGATGCAAACTTGACTGGCGCGAAGGTAAACCCAGCAGGATTGGAAGATGCCACATTCATAGTAACAGATGGCGGAAAGCAGATTACACAGTTCAGTGAAACAAAGAATCAAAATGCAAGAACACTCAGCATCCCATTCAGCAAGGGAGATTCCAAGATTGACATAGTTGGCACCATCATAATTCCAGAGTTTGGCCCAATCGCAGCTCTAGTATTTGCTATTGCAATAATATCAATAATTGCAGTATCAGCAAAGACTGGACTAAGATTTATGCCAAAATACTAGTTCATTTTCATATTTTCAAGATTCAAAGAAATCTAGTAATTGCAATCAAGTCACACAATCGCGATAAATAACAGATTTTTCAAAGCATTACAAATCTAGCCTCAAAAAATCAGTAACAACATCAGACCATAAAGAGGTAACAAAGATACAATCAATGCAAATTGTGTAGATAGATCATAGATTATTATACAAGACCAAAGAAAGACAATCTATGGATTTTGAATTCGAAGAGTTTGATTCTCCCGAAGACATATTTATTGCCATGTCCACTATGGCTCCACCAATGAAAAACATTTTACCAATAAACTCATACAAAGGATATGTTTTTTCAATAATTCCCCTAACCCCTGCTTCTGGAAATTCGTATTTGATGATATATGTAAAAGGAAAACTTGATGGAAAGTTATTAGAGTTTGACATGAATCTGAAAAAATTTAAGAATGTAGAAAGTGCGGAAAGATCAGACAAGATCTATTTCGTCGTTTTGACTCCAAAATCAAACACTATTGCAGATGCAGCAATCAGAATACTAGAGAAAAAATCTACCTAGTATAAGAAGGAGCATTTACGGATCTGCTCCTTGCATATTTTTCCATTATATCTTCCGGAAGCTTGCCGTTGAACAAGTCTTTAGACAAACCTCTTAGATATCGCATTATTGCCCAAGTTCCAGCTTTTATCATGCCATACATGACAAGTTTCATAGGAGGACCAAATGTCTTGTTTCTAATAATTATAGGAATTATATCATTGATAACTCTCAGATTATGTTCCCAAGATTTCCAGAATAGTGTGAATTGGGCCTCATTGAGGTTACCAAAGTGCATAGAGTTCTTTTCATTAAAGTCTTGGTACAACAGAGGAGCAACAAGACCTCGCATTCTTGTTTTCTTGAAATCCTCAATCAAATCTATAGTATACTGTGTTTCATCAGGAGTCTCATCTGGCCAACCAATTATGATGGTTGCTGCCGGGAACCAATGATTCTCATTTAGTATTCTTGCGCCTTCTCGTACAACCCAGCCCCATTCATCTGTTGAAAACGGTTTTGTTTTTACACCAAGGTGTTTCTTAACCATTCTTGGTGCCACCGTCTCAATTCCAAGATTGGTGGCAAGCCATTTTTCATTACTCATGCCATTTACTTCAGACATGTCATGTAAAAGTTTGGGATCAGCACACACAGCTGAAAATGTCATGTGCGTTGTTCCAACAAACCTTGGACCTAGAGACTTTAGTCCTTTCCACAATTCAATTATGGCGTCATAATTTGGTTGAAAGTTTCTATTATCACATCCATAGAGAAGCATTTCATCAGAATGTAACCAGACAGAATCGAAACCGTAATTCAGATTCATTTTTGCTTCTTGTTGCAATCGTTCTAGCGGCAAATCTTTTTTCGATCTTTTGTTAACATCACAAAAGTCACATCCCCTTCCACACCCTCGCATTGCTTCAATCAGAGAATTAACAGTAGGTCCCTGAATCACCGGAATGTTTTGAATATTCTTAACAAAGCAATGCATTAGTTCAGGAGCATCACCTTTTTCAAGATCGTGAAAAAGATCCAAAGCTAACTCATCTGCCTCCCCTACAACAACAGTGTCAATTCCATGAATTTTCATTCTGTCAGTTTTTGCAAGCTCCCATGCTCCGTTCCCACCAACGACAACATGAAAATTATACTTCTTTTTTAGCTGGATTATCTTGGCACACATTCTCTTGAATTTCATTGCTACATAAGAGAGCTTTTCAGGCGACATGGTAGTAGTCACCGGCGCCATACCAAGTGGATCCATTACATTTATTCCAACCACTTTAGTATCAGGACCAATGCATTTTTCAAGATAATCAGGATTTGCAATAAACACATCGTCTCTTTTGTAACCTTGTAATAGTGCAGATTCTACTCTGCGTAATCCAACTTGAGCAACCTTGGCTTCACCAGTTATCTGATCAGTTTCAACTGGTGGACAGAATACTTTATCAAAGACCCATTCAGGAACCACTTCGTAAGGACCACATGCTATGAAACCATACAGAAAATTACCCCTATAATTGGTCATAAGGCTACGATCTGCAGTTAGAACTATTCTCCTTCCTGCCATTCCTTTCTTCGAGTTCTTTCTACTATGATATAAATCGTTTACCTTGCTATATCATTTTGAAAATTTTTACTTTTGACATATAAACAGGTATTACATACTGTAGACAGTGAACGGAATAGAACCACGACATGTAGAAGCGCATCAAAAAGAAAGTAGTTCGATAAGAGATTTCGTATTTGGTTTTGGAGACGGTATAAACACATCCTTAGGGTTGGTAGCTGGAGTTGGCGGAGCAGAAGTATCTTCTAACATAATCATATTGGCAGCTATTGTTGCAATGTTTACGGGTGCAAAAGCAATGGCAGTTCAAAATTATCTTGCCGTGAAATCACAAAGACAGATTTTAGATTCTGAAATTGAACGTGAAAAATGGGAAATGAACAATGTGCCAGAAGCAGAGAGGAGAGAAATAGAAGACATATACAAAGCAAAAGGATTTGCAGGTCAAGATTTGGATAAGATTGTAAACAAAATAACATCAGACAAGAAAGTTTGGTTAGATACAATGCTTACAGAAGAACTCAAATTAAATTTAGAGATAGTAGGAAGTCCTCTAAAAAGTGCATTTCGTATGTTTGGTGCTTTTCTAGTAGGCGGAATCTTACCAATCATTCCATATTTCTTTCTGAGTGGGTATGTTCCACTTTTTGTAGCAATTGGTGTTAGTCTTTCTGCATCTTTTGTAATTGGAGCAACAAAATCAAAGATTGCAAACATCAGCATGTTACGAGGGGGGTTAGAAATGGCAGGACTTGGAACAGGTATTGCCCTCATAGGATATGGAATAGGCTCAGAACTGGGAAGTCTTGGAATTATCAAGGCCTAGTTTTCTTTCGTACGCTTCTATTTGCAACATTAGCTGCAAATGCTCCTGCGCCTATACCATTATCAATATTAACAACAGATAGCCCAAGAGTGCAACTTTGTAACATAGATGCCAGTGCTGCAATTCCTTTTTCACCATAACCGTATCCAACTGATGATGGAACGCCAATTACAGGTATGTCAACCAGGGATGATACCACTGATGCAAGTGCACCTTCCATTCCAGCAACCACTATAATTACATCCACCTCCTCACATATCACTTTCTTGATGACAGGAAAAAGACGATGAATTCCAGCTATACCTATATCATAACTACAGATACATTGACATCCCATAGACTCACATACCAGTCTGGCTTCCTCCGCTACTCCAATATCAGAAGTTCCTGCTGTCAGTATACCTACTTTTCCTCCAGTAAAACGTAGTTTTGGAGAGAAGAGAATGGTCGTGGTATTTTTGCCCGTATGTATTTTCAATTTATTCTTTCTAGAGAAGGTCAATATTTTCTTGTAGTGATCTTTGCTTATCCTAGAAACAAGAACAGAATCTGATTTAGAGGTGGTTGTAAGAATTATTTTCTTGATATCTACAAGTTCTTTTTTTTCTGCAAATATTACTTCAGGTATTCCACGCCTCAGTTTTCTACTTATATCGATCTTGGCAAAATCTTCAATTTTTTCAACAGAATAAAGAGAAAGCAGTTTCTTGGCCTGAGAGACATTTATCTTTCCAAGGTCAAGTGATTGTAATATTTCGGTAAGATCCAACATCATTTTGATAACTAGTGTGTAGTTAAAAATTTAATCAGTTTCAAAGATTTGAGATTGCATTTTTGACGCTTTCTACTCCCTTTTTGAACCACTCTTTTTCATTTGAATCCAGGTCCAATTCCACTATTTTTTCAACACCATTTCTGCCAATAACTGCAGGCACGCCAATGGATACATCAGAATAGCCATATTCTCCCTCCAAATATGTAGCCACAGGAATAACTTGTTTTGTGTCATTTAATACCGCCTCTATAATAGTAGATATTGCATTACCCGGGGCATGAACTGTAGCACCCTTGAGTTCTATTACTTTTGCTGCAACTTGTCTTGTTCCTTGCACAATTTCCTCAATTTTCTCTTTTGACAGAATTGAAGGCAATGGGATTCCAGAAACTGTGGAGAATCTTGGAAGCGGCAACATGTTTTCACCATGTTCTCCAATCACAAGACCACGTATGGAATTCCTAGAGTAACCAGTAGATTCATGAATAAATTGTGTAAAACGTGACAAGTCAAGCATGCCGCCCATTCCAAATATTCTATTCTTTTGAAATCCTGAAACTTTGTATGTAAGATACACCATAGGATCTAGTGGATTAGTCACTGGAATTATCATTGCGTCTTTAGCATGTTTCTGAATATTTTCTACAACACCCTTTACTATTGATGCATTTATTTTCAAGAGATCCATTCTTGTCATCCCAGGTTTTCTGCCAGAACCTGCAACAACAACTACAATATCAGATCCTTTCATTTCAGAATAATCATTTGATCCTCTAACGTTGACATCAATCCCCTTTTCTGCCAACATATGGTTTATGTCCATAGCCTCTCCTTGTGGGAGGCCCTGAACAACATCTAGTAATAATATCTCATCTGTGATTTTTCGAAGAGCTGTGAATAGTGCTGCCGCCCCACCAACTTTTCCTGAACCAATAATTGTAATCATAAAAGGCCCTCACTTTAATCTCTAATTAAACTTGACTGTTTCGCATCAGTCCAGATTACAGTTATCCAGTAATCAAAATCATGAATCAAATTACAATTTATATGCATTTCAGTATGTTTAGAAAATATCATGGTACTAGTAATTGATGCACAGGTGGCTGGGATTTCAGGAGACATGCTGCTTTCTTCACTAGTAGACATGGGTGCAAAAAAATCCAAAATTATAGACGGAGTATATTCAGTTGAAGAATACCTCAAAGGTTCTAAAATTGTAAAAATGGATTTTGAAAAAACTGTAAAACATGGGACAAAATCTACATATCTTGTATTAGAGACAGATGAAAAATATCATGAAAGAAAAGGAGTCGAGATTCAAGAGTGTATTTTATCTGCATCAGACAGGATAGGACTATCTGAAAAAGCCAAAGTTTTTGCAAAAGAAAGCATTAGATCACTACTTTATGCAGAGTCAAACATACACGGAGAGCCACTAGAGTCAGTACACTTTCACGAAGCATCAAGCATTGACACTGTCATAGATATCATAGGTTCTGCTATTGCATTAGATGATTTGAGATTATTTTCAGATGAGATTATTTCAACACCCGTAGCAGTTGGTGGTGGAACACTAGCATTTTCTCACGGAATTGTATCCAACCCTGCAAGTGCAATACTAGAAATATTTCGCGGTTCGGACATAGCAATTCGTGGAGGACAGATAAAAGAAGAGATTACTACTCCCACTGGTGCAAGTCTGCTTGTAAATCTAGCAGATAGATGTTCGGAGTTTTATCCAGCAATGAAGATAAAGTCAATAGGATATGGTGCGGGGAGTAAGAACTTTGACGGATTTCCCAATGTTTTAAAGATCGTCCAAGGAGAATCAACAGAAGAGTTTCAATTGGACACCATCCAAATTCTTGAAACAAATCTTGATGATGTATCTGGCGAAACAATAGGGCACATGATTGACAAGTTGATTGCAAATGGCGCAAAGGACGTTACCGTAACAGGCGGCATAACAAAGAAAGGGAGGCCAACAAATCTAGTTTCTGTGATATGTGATCCATTTGTTACAAACACCTTGATTAGTACACTAATTTCAGAGACCGGTACTTTAGGTGTGCGAATAAGATCATCTAGTCGTTATGTGGTTCCAAGAATAGTTGTTTCAATACCCATCATGATACAAGGAAATAATTTTATCGTAAGATGTAAAATTGTAAAACATAATGAAACTATAAAACATTTCAAGGTAGAATCAGACGATGTCAAGATAATTTCAGATTCGTTATCATTATCATTCAAAGAAACGTTGGGACTGATATCAGACGAAGTCAAATCGAGGCTAAACATAAAATGAAACAGATGAAAGATTTGATGACTTGGTTTCACGGAAAAGAGAAAGCCCTAGTGGCTCTTTCAGGAGGAGTTGATAGTGCCCTAGTAGCATATGCAGCTCAGATAGCATTAGGTAAACAAGCTGTTGCCGTTACTGCAGATTATAAGACACTTTCTCAAGAAGAACTTGATTCTGCAAAAAGAGTTTGCCAAGAGATAGGAATCAGACATATAATTATTGAATATAGTGAGTTGGATAATCCAGATTTTGTAAAAAACGACAAAAATAGGTGCTTTCATTGTAGAACAGAATTGGCAGAACATCTTGTCGCGCTATCAAAAAGAGAAAAAATCAACTTGATTGTAGATGGTACTAACCTAGATGATTTGATGGAATATAGACCTGGAATAATAGCGCTCAAAAAAAATGGTGTTCAAAGTCCTCTTGTAGAGAGTGGATTCACAAAATCTAATGTCAGAGATGTTGCAAAAGAGATTGGCCTTTCCATTCATGATAAACCATCCAACTCTTGTCTGGCATCACGTATCCCATGGGGCAACACAGTCACAGCTGAAAAGCTTGAAAGAATAGAAAAGAGTGAAGTTATGATAAAACACCTTTTTGGAGTAAGACAGGTAAGAGTTCGGGATTTTGGAAACATGGCAAGCGTAGAGGTAGATAAAAATGAGATAGTCTTTCTAGATGACGAGAAAAAAATGTCTATACTTGAAAAATATATGAACGACATGGGATTTGACAATATCTTAATTGATCCCAAGGGCTATAGACCCGGCAAACTCAATGTGATAACAGATTGATCTACCTAGATAACGCCGCATCTACACCTGTTCATGAAAAAGTCATAGAAGAAATGGTTCCTTATTTTAGAGAACAATATGGAAATCCTTCTTCCATACACAGACATGGAAGATTTGCAAATATGGCCATTCAAAATGCAAGAAAACGAATTGCTTCACTCATCAATGCGCATAGCAATGAAATACTTGTAACTTCTGGAGGAACCGAGTCAAACAATACAGCAATTTATGGCATAGCATCACAAAGCAAGGGAAAACACATCATAACATCGTCCATCGAACACGATGCCATATTAGAACCATGTAAGCGCCTTGAAAAAGAGGGATATATGATATCTTTTCTTCCTGTAGATAGATACGGTTTTGTAGATCCTGAGGATCTCAAAAAAGAAATTTCAAGCGATACATGTCTAATTACAATAATGTATGCAAACAATGAAGTTGGAACAATACAGTCCATAAAGGAAATGGTCCAGATTGCAAGAGAGAAAAACGTCATTTTTCACACAGATGCAGTTCAGGCAGTAGGAAAGATTCCGGTAGATGTCAAAGAACTTGGAGTTGATTTACTTTCAATATCATCTCATAAGATAAATGGTCCAAAAGGTGTGGGAGCATTATACATCAGAAATGGTGTAAAGATATCGCCTTTGATATTAGGCGGCGGTCAAGAAAATGGACTTCGATCTGGTACAGAAAATGTGGCAAGCATAGTTGGATTTGGAACAGCGTGTGAACTTGCAAAAAACAACATGAGTGAGAATTCAATTCATCTTAAAAAACTAACCTCAAAATTAACTACTAGAATATTACAAGAAATACCAGCCACAACTCTTAATGGACATCCTAACATGAGAACTCCCAATAATACTCATTTTACTTTTTTTGGTATAAATGGGGAAGATCTTATAATAAAATTGGATGAACATAAAATATCTGCGTCTACTGGTTCTGCATGTTCTGTAAAGATACAGAAGGCATCACATGTTTTAAAAGCAATGGGTTTTTCACATGAACAAGTTACAGGGTCATTACGCCTTACAGCAGGAATAACAAATACAGAACAAGAAATAGATGAGACAGTAGACACATTAAAAAAAGTTGTTCAAGAGTTACGTGCTGTATCCCCATACAAAAGCAAGTACAACTTTTAGTTCAAGAATTCAATTAGGGCAGAACTTGAAGTTTATATTGATTTTGATCAACAAGTGGTACTAGAGAGTTCATTCCATTCCACACATAAATTTCAGCAGAATAGATTCCGGGGAGTGTTGGTACCCAGCTAATTTCTTCATTTGTAGTAGACAGGTTTACAAGATTATTTTGAGACCATTTGAGAAAAACTACTTTGCCACTACTATCTTTTATTTGAACGATGTATGAAATTTCTTGAGAATTTTGATATATGTTTGAAAGCATACTTTTGAAGTTTATTGTTTGCCCAACATGTGGACTTTGCAGTAATGGTCTTCCAGATTGATCACTAATTTGTGTAGATGTTGAAATCATTGGCATTGTGATCTTGGGCACAGGTTGATTTGTAATTGTAGGTTGAGTTTTAGCAGGAACTGCCACTGTAGATCCCACTATTACAGATCTACCATATGCATCTCGAAAGTCATGATACCATGCCTGAACATTACCTCCCACAGGAGATATCAAGGCTGTCTTGTCCTCACTGCATATCCAAGAAGGCATTTTAAAAACTCCTTTGAATATACCGGTACCTGGACCAGTTTCAGTCAAAGTAAAACCAGTGGCAGCAAGTCCTCCATATGACACTCCGTTTATAGTACAATGCTGGAATCTAAATCCCTTAATCCAAACTTCTAAGAGTATGTTTCCATTATTATCTCCTACAGTATCATCTGCCTGGGAGCCGGGATCATTTACACTTGGGTAGCTTATGATAGTATTAGAATCAGTAACCAAATCTGGATCAGTTACCGTTATTGTGACATCCGAACCAATTCTATAATTTGATGAGTCAAGTGTTACTGTACCAGTACTTGTTGGAAGATTATGTTGTGAGGTAACTGTTGTTGATGTTCCACTTTGTGCGCCCAAGATGGAAAAATGGATTGCGTTAGCATCTGTAAGTTCAGTGTTTATAAGAAATTTGATATTACTGCCAAAAGTTTTGAGGCCTTTGATTAGAGCAGGATCAAACTGGTTTAGTTGGTTTATTACTGCATATTCAATTGTTCCTGAAAATATACCGGAATTGGGAGATGTTTCTTGCAGTTCGGCTCGATATATGGCATTGTTTACCTGTTGGTTGTTATGAATTCCAAAAGAGAAAAGATCAAACACTATTGGTTGGGTGTCACGTGGGTTTGAGATTTTGCCAGAAGTATTGAAGTTAATCTCTAGGAATACAGGTAGACTTGACGACATGGAGTTGATTGAAGATATGGCACTATTGCTTATCTGCAGTAAGCCATTACCGGACACAATTTCTCCAGGAGTGACAATTGTTACTGGCGAAGAACCAACAGATCCAAAATACAGAGTCATACTGGTACTGGAAAATGAAGTTATTCCAAGTTGCTGTTGAAAAGATCTGAGATCATAATTAACCCAATTGGTTCCATTTGAATTCGGTTGACTGGTATCTATGAATAGATCTTTGAGAGATTGAGCAGAAATGCCAAGATTTAGTGTAATTTTCTGAAAATTTGGCATTGATTGAGATCGGGTATCAATTATCAATCGTAATGAGTTGGCATCAAATACAGTAGACGGTACACTGATTGACTTTGTACTATTATAGAATGTAACACCAGAAGAACTACTCAGTGTTATTGGATTTCCAATCTTCAAGGTAGGGATTTTTGCAGAAGATCTAAAAACATCTAGTTGATCAATCAGATTGGAATTGATATTTTGATCATTATCCACTAGAGTGATTGTTTCTTTTTGACCAGGACCAAATTGACTTTGGCCACTACCAACATTAAGACTTGCAGCAGTAGTACCAGAAACAATAGAAGTGCTCTGAAGATTATAAGTAATTGAACCAGCGTGAGACCTAGGAGCATTTGATAGTATCCCTATGGTTGATACGCCAGCAATGGAGCTCTCAAAAATTCCAGTATGCGGCCCTGTTTCTACAAAAGTTACTAACTTGTTATATCCACCACTAAGTGATGTGCTAGTCTGAACAGAGTTAGTTTTCAAGTTAACAACATCTGATGTATCCATACTCAATTTTCCATTGTCTTTGAACCCAAGACTACTCAAGTAAGGTATCAGATTCACTAGACCTGAACCGCTTGCACTTTTACCTGACTCTGCAAAGGCTTGATAAAATGTTGCAGGGGTAGATCCAACATTAAAAGTCCAAGAATCTTGAGAGGTAGGATCTATACCTAATTCAGCATCATCAATGGTTGCAAATACATCAGAGCCTGATGGATATTGAGTTCTATCAAGGCTTATTGATATATTTGGAATGTCAGAATAATCAAGATCAACACTTTGCGTGCCTGTAGATCTATCATATTCTATGTGCACATTATTACTAAGCGTGAAGAGTTGGATCATGGGCCATACATTTTGATTTATTCCTATTTGGCCTGATGGGACTTTGGGGTTGGAATTCAGAGAGGGTGGGTTTCGTATAACATTATTTTGGCTTGATGGAGTTGTCGGCGTACCACTACACGAATTAAAACCTGCTGTCCCTTGAGTAGTTCCGGACAATCCTGCAGAATCTGGAATTGCCACCCCATCAGTCTGAGACACATCTACTCCCAAAACAGAAGAAGTTGTAGAGCTTGAACAAAAAACTCCGAAATCAATACTTTGTCCAGAAGAACCAGATAATGCTGCTTGGTCAGCTTGTTTTGCACTATCAGTATTAGCAAAAAATGCATACCAATTACCATCCGAGCCTTGTGCCATCAACAGGTGTTTACCATTTATTGAAACATTTGGCTGACCTATTGCTTGATCTAGCTGAGTATTATCTTCCCGTACAACAACTTCTGTTATCATAGGTCCAGAAATATGATTACCGAAAATACTATTTTCTGAAGAGACAAAAAGATTAGGATGATCAGAATAGGCTTTTACGCCAGGTGAAGATGATGGTAAAACAATCATTGAAAAAACCAGAAGAATCACCAGAGTTTTATGCAACTTTCTAATATGAGAAGATGTACAAGATAACGTTATCGAATAATTCATACTGAATTTTGTTGGCATATCATCTGTACACAGGTTTTAACTAGGGCAAGAGATGAAATTGTGGTGTGATAAAACCCAAACCAATTCTAATAGTAAGTGGAATACTGGTATTGCTCGGTATTGCAATAACAGCATATCAATCACAGATAACTTCAGAAAATCTTTCAAACCAACAAAATACTATAGGTATTGGAACACAGATGATTGTTACAAAGGAAATGAATCCAGATAACAACCAGAAAGGAGTGTACTCTATTCAAATAACAGATTTTAAAAATGATGACAATGTCAAGGCAACAATAATTGATCCTACCGGCACGCCGATAATAACAAAATCCATAACAAAAAGCCCAATTCAGGAAACATTCAAGATTTCGACATCAGGAAATTATACATTACAGATAGAAAATCACGGACAAGGCGATATACAGGTTCTCGGAATTATCGGATACTATCCACATGATATAGAATTGGCAGACATTTCAGGATTCATAGCACTCATAATAGGTCTCAGCGGGCTTGCCGTCGGCATGATGTATCTCATTAGGAATCGGGCAAGGTCTTAATTGAGAAATTGATCTAGTTCAGTCAATCCATCAACTACACTTTTAAAATTATCATCGTTTTCCATAATTTTATTTAGTTTGTTAAGATCAACTTTGAAAATTTCCTTGCCATCATTTTGATTTATCACAACAAACTTGTGTTCTATCACATATGAAAGAAGATCTTTTATCTGACCTGGAGAAAGTTGTAGTTTATCTGTAAGATATGCAGAGTCTTTTTCTCCACCCTCAAGCTCTGTAAGAATAGATGACACTTCTGGATCAACTAGTGTTTCCATCATTTTTTGCTTGTCAAAGCTTTCATTCATGTCTATCAACTGTTCCTAGAATGTAATATTTTTTTTCTGTTAGATATAAAATCACTTACCAGAACTCTATCGATTTTTTCTGGATTTATGTAGTATGCCCTCCCCTTCAAATGTTTTTCAAGACTTTGAACATAGCTCAACAATTCCGACTCTTCGCTTACCATGATTGTATCAATTTCAATGCCTTCTTTTCTACATTGTTTTGCTTCCTGCAAAGTCTTTGCTTCCACAACAGGATCAACTTGCCTGTATCTGTAACACAGGTATACCGATTCATCAATGATATCCAGCCTCAGATCTCGCTCATTTTTTATTTTAGAAAGAGTTGGTTCATCAGGCCTGTAAAAATGCGAATATGGTTTATTTGCCAATATGGAATTTTTTTGAGATTCATTATCTACAAAACATGCGCTTGGTTGACCATCAGTTATCATAACAATTCTTTTATTTTGCGATCCATCTTTCTTTAGAATTTTTAATGCAAGTCTTAATGCGGCTTGATAATTTGTATAATGAAGAAAATTATCATTTGCATCATATGTTTTCAGATATGGTATATCAGAAGGGTTGATTTGTGCAGCAAGCGAACCAAAACCTACAATGTAAACAGAGTCATTTGGAAAGAATTTTTTATTTAATACAAATAATGCCCAGAGAGCCTTTTTTGCAGCCTCTATCCTAGTTCCCTCTCCAGAACTTAGAGAATATTTCATCGTAGAGCTGAGATCTATGCAGTAAACTACTGCAACTTTTACTTCCTCTTTTGTTTCAAATTTTTCAAAATCGTCAAGTTTTATTTCAAGTGGGAATTGAATTGGTTCATTTTTATTTTTTTTTCTTTGAATTAAATTTAATATTGTGACTGGTACGTTCAGATGTCTAATATCATCACCCACTTCGAATTTTCTAGTAGTATCAAGCATTACATCACTTGATCCCATGTTCTTGGTTTCGTGGAAACCTGAATTTCCTTCGTTGATTGTTTTTATTATATCTCCGAGCATTTTTTGGCCAATTTCAAAAAACGCTTTTTTTGTTAACCATTTCTTATCATCTTTAAGATATCCAAGTTTTTGCAAGTGTTTTGTCACGGATTCACTGTTTCCATATGCTGTTGTTTCTTGTTCACTGTTGAATTGATTTTTGGAAAAAGTGTTAGACATCACACTATCCAGTGTATTTTCTAGATCTTTCATCGATGGTGTTTTTTCCTTCAAGGCTTGTGTTGCCAGGGTTTTAAGAGCTTGTTTGAGTTTTTCATCAGATATTTCTGTTGTAGGACTTGCAGGTTTGTGATTTTCGCTTGAGACATAGACAAATTTTGTAGTACTAGTTTGCAATGTACATACCTTCTTTTTTGTCCAGAATTTTTGGCTCAACCCAGCACAGACCATCAAGTACCAATTCGGTTACACTTGCCTTAAGTTCATTTTGTGCATTATCTGAAACTATTAGAGCATCGTTAGAAATTTCATACTGTGCAGTTTCTTTTACAAATATTTCCTGATCGGAAATAACCTTTGAATATATACTGGCAACTAAATTTGAAAGGGCTGGAAAAGTCTTTAATTGATTATCATAAGATGTTTGTAGATCACTTGAGCCAAGAATTGTTTGAGACACTTGAAATGATTTATTCAGAAATTCATTTTTTATTGAATCAAAAATACTTGGACCTACTTCTTTTAGATATTCTAGCGAGGTATCTCTTATAGAATCAGATATTAGACTATGCAGAACTTTGGAACGATTTATAGCAGTATCATCTAGTTCAACAAGTTCAAACTTTATAGATTGTTCAATTGAGAATATATCAGATGGTCTGGGTAATGCCAAAACATTATGAGATATGGATCTAGTTCTTTCTGCCTCTCCCACAAGTAGTTCCAAACTATGTATTCCCATTCGTACACTCACACCCTTGTCTTGGTTTATCTCATTACTGGAACGCGCTGCTTGAACAATTCTTGTCAGGATCTTCAGTATGAATACAGGAATAAACGAATGAGGTATTTTTGCTTCCTGTATTATAATTAACATCTCTTCTGAGATTGATTTTGGATAATGTGTTTGAATATGACTTTTCAGTCTATCATAAAGAGGCTCGATTATTTTTCCAGAGTGTGTATAATCTATAGGATTTGCAGTAGCGATGAATACTGTTTTTGGTTCAAATATAACAGGATACGCGCCAGTTGTGAATCGTCCTTCTTGTAAGACAGACAAAAGTGCTACCTGTTTTCTAGTATCAAGAACTGGCAATTCATCAATACAAAATAATCCATGTTTTGCCTGCATGAGTTGGCCTGGAGAATAAGATTCAATTTCATAAAGTTCTTTACCATTTTTAGTTATCTTGATTGCATCTATCTGTCCAACTAGATCTTTTACAGAAATATCAGGAGTTGCCAGCACATACTTGAATCTGTTTTTACCATCAATCCATTCAATAGAAGTGTCAAGTTTGTTATTACGAATTTTTTCCATGCTTTCACCATTTATGTGGAATTTTGGAACAGATGTGGGATTGTCTTTGTCCTCCAATAAAAATATCAAATCGTCTGGTGGAAGATCCATGGGACAATCATTTGTCACACTTCCTTGGATTACAGGCATTGGAGAAAGCAATGTGTTTGCAATTGTTTGAGCTATCCTAGTTTTTGCTTGTCCTATCTGGCCAACTAGAATCATATCATGACATGACAATATTGCACGATCTAAAGCGGGGATGACGTCATTATCAAAACCTACTATTCCAGGATATTTTACACTCCCGGATTTGATCTTTGAGATTAAATTTCTACGAAGTTGTTCCTTTGCACCAATTACTTTATAATTAATTTCTAGAAGATCCCGTAGTGTTTTGATTTGTTCATAGTCTTCAGGAACACCGGCCATGATTTCAGTATACTTTGGTTCAGAATCATAACTTCTACTAACAAAATTTGTAAATTCCGGAGACATTACAATAATACTCTTTAAATTGGATTTAAAGTATTATTATTCTAGGACTCGCATGTTGTCATTTGATAACCGGCCAACTGTAACTTTGATGCATTGACTTGAAGAATTAATGGCGGTGTACACAACATTTTTCTCCATCGCTTCACTTGTATTGTCTTTAGAATTACCAAACCAGGTACAGAGTTGCTGTTTCCCTAGAACCTACTTTTGATAACTCGATTATTAGTTCCATCTACTTGTAACTCTCTTGTGCTTGATCTAAGAAAATGACCACCCATTCCAAAACCATGAAATCGGCCTGAGATGTAACGGCGCCTATTTAGCATGGTTTTTATCGGGGATGTCGGGGATTTTTTAATACTTGTCTTCACAGGAGTTTAGGCACATAGTTAGAATTGCTGGTAAGGATATTCCAGGCGCTAAAAAGACCATCATTGGAGTTGGTCAAGTAAAAGGAATTGGTTATAATTTTGCAAAATCACTTTTAGAAGTATTAAAGATTAATCCTAACAGTAATGTCGGTTTTCTTACAGAATCACAGGTAGAAGAAATTGAAAAAGCCATGAGAGATCCAATATCTGTCAATATACCCACGTGGTTTCTAAATAGGCAAAAGGATATGGATACAGGAAATAACTTTCATCTTATTACTTCTGATATTGACTTTAACGTAAGAAATGATATCGAGCGAGAAAAAGGCATGAATAGCTGGCGAGGATTTCGTCATACATATGGATTAAAAGTTCGCGGACAAAGTACACGTACCACAGGTAGAAAGGGCGGTGCGGTCGGGGTTAAGAAAGGTGGCAAGGTATTACCAGCTGGTTCACCTGGTGCACCAGCTGAGGGCGCAGCTCCTGCAGCAGCTCCAAAGGCAGGTGCAGCTCCTGCAGCAGCTCCAAAGGCAGGTGCAGCTCCTGCAGCAGCTCCAAAGGCAGGTGCAGCTCCTGCAGCAAAACCTGCTGCAGCGGAAAAGAAAAAGTAGGTGTAACAGGTGGGAGATCATCCAAAAAATTCACGCAAAATGTGGAGAAAACCAAAACGTCCTCTCAACTATGATTTACTAAATGAAGAATTACATGTTCTAGGTACTTTTGGACTCAAAAATAAAAGAGAATTATGGAAAGCACATACCGAACTTTCAAGAATAAGAAACCAAGCAAGATCACTCTTGGCGTTAACTCAGGATGTTAGAAGTACGAAAGAACCAATATTGATGAAATCACTTGCAAGAGTTGGACTAGTCAAAGAGAATTCAACCTTAGATGATGTACTTAATCTAAAGGTGACGGACTTTTTATCCAGGCGATTACAGACAATTATCCAGAAAAAAGAATCAATCAAGAGTCCATATCTTGCAAGACAAATAGTAGTACACGGTCATGTGATGATAGGAGAAAGAGTGGTTACTGTTCCTTCATATACGGTAAAGGTGGAGGAAGAAGATCAAATTTGCCTATCACCAGAATTAGATCTTAGCAAGACAAAACAACAGCCTGTTCAAAAAGTAGAAACCGAACAACCAACGGAATAACACACACGCAATCATTATTTATCAATAATATGTATACGATATCAACATGTGTTCAATTATAGGATATCTGGGTCTAAGCTCTGCTGCACCAATAATAGTCAAGGGATTAAAGAGAATGGAATACCGTGGTTATGACAGTGTAGGAGTTGCCACTTTTTCCGAACATCAAATCAGTGTAAGAAAGGGTGTGGGTAAAGTTTTAGAAGTAAACAAAACAGAAAAACTAGACGAGCTTTCTGGAACAATAGGCATAGGACATACTAGGTGGGCTACTCATGGAATGGTAACTGACACAAATGCTCATCCACATCCATCAAGTTCAGGAGAAATAGCTATTGTACACAATGGAATAATTGAGAACCATGAAGAATTAAAAAAAGAACTCCAAAAACATGGTTATACTTTTAAAAGTCAAACAGACAGCGAAGTAATTGCAAATCTTCTCCAGTATAACTATGACAAGACTAGAGAAATTAAGAAATCTGTTGTAGACACAGTAGCTGAATTAAAAGGAAATTATGCTTTTGTTGCAGTCTTCCAAGATGGTACATTATCTGCAGCTAGACTGCATGAACCATTGATAATAGGAGTAGGAAAAGAAGGATATTTTATTTCAAGTGATGTACTTGGATTTGTAGAATATACTGATGAAGTAATTTATCCAGACAACAAGGAATTTGTAATAATTGACAAAGAAGGATTAAAGATCTTTGATTTTGATGCAAATCCAGTACGTCACCAGATAACCAAAGTGTCAAAAGAATTTGCTGATGTATACAAGGGTCAATATGCTCATTACACGTTGAAAGAGATTTCAGAACAACCATTAACAGTATCAAGTGCTGGAAATAATACCAAACTTGAGATTGACTTGGCTTCAGATTTAATAAAACATGCAAGAAATGTATACATTACTGGAAGTGGGACAAGTTACAACGCAGCATTAATTGCAAAGTTTCTTTTTTCAAAATATGCAAAGATAAAGATTGATCCATTGATTTCTAGCGAAGCACAATTTTCGCCCGACATGTTTGAAGAAAAATCAATTCTAGTTGCAATATCACAGAGTGGAGAAAGTGCAGATGTATTAGAAGCTGTAGGTATTGCAAAAAAAACAGGGTCTAAAATCATATCAATAGTAAACATGATGACGTCCTCATTAGTTCACCAGTCATCTATTTCCATGGGACTCAATTGCGGTCCAGAAATAGGGGTTGCAGCAACCAAAAGTTTCACATCACAACTTGTTGTATTATATAAAATAATTGATAAAATATGTGATGGCTGTATGGAACTAGATCTTACAAAAGTATCAGAAGCAATCAAGAAGATACTCTCCAATGATTCTAAAATCAAAGATGTTGCAAAGAGACTGAAGAATGTTTCAGATATTTACGTATTAGGAAGAGGCATGCATTATCCAATTGCTTCTGAAGGATCATTGAAGTTAAAGGAACTCACATACATACATGCAGAGGGACTTCCAGGAGGAGAATTAAAACACGGTCCCTTGGCATTGATGGATTCTAATTCATATGTTTTAATCATAAACCCCAATGATTCCACCTATAATGATACGCTAACATCAGCTAGAGAGATAAAAGCAAGAGGAGCCAAGATAATAGGAATTTCAGACAAGCCAAGTGATGTATATGATCATTGGATAGACATACCCAGTATCAACGAGCCATTATATCCACTTGTAGAAATAGTACCAATACAACTTCTCGCATATTATGCTGCAATTGACAAAGACTTTGATCCAGACTATCCAAGAAATTTGGCAAAATCAGTAACGGTCAAGTAATTTTCAAATATTCCTTTTCAGTTAGAGCCAAAAGACTTTTTGCATCAAGTCCTGTCTTTAACATGCAACCAATAGATGAACCTCCAGCCCCTGCTCCTTCTTTTACAAACCCTTTAGCATATGAGCTCAATCCAGAGATTTCTGATTCTGCAAGTTTTAGTCTGGCAACCAGTATAGGCACATCCATTATCTGCGATATGATGTCAGACAGGTTTGCAGATTTATCTTCAGACACATAAGAGGTGGTACCAACAGCAGTATTCTTTCCTTCAAATCCAATACTTTTTGCAAAAGCAAGTACGGCTGCCATCTGTGTTCCACCAGCTAATAGAACCCTAGAGATTTCAGATGCTGTGCTAAGTATGCCGGCAACTGTTGGAATCATTGGATCACCCAATTGTGATATAATTTCAAATGGATCGTTTGATTGAAGCCTTTTCAATGCCTCTTTTACCGTTTGGATCTTGAGATCTACAGGGTTCTGAGGCATACTACTGCTAACAGATCCTGTAATTCCAAATCCTTCAAGCACTCCAAGAGCTGTAGTAGTACCGCCAGGAATACTTTCACCAACTATAACACAGTCAGTTGAAGCCCCGAGAAATCTTCCAATTATTCTGCCGTATTCAACCGCTTTTCCAACATCATCAAGACTAAGAGCTGATTCTTTTCCAATGTTTTTACCATAATTCAAGTTCATATCAATAAATGGAAGTTTTGGAGACACTTTGCTACCAGCATTTACAACAACACTTGGAATGCTTGCTGCTTCCAGTGCAGTTTTTGTCAACAGGGCTGGAGTCGGTTTTCCATCAGGAGTCATCGGAATTACAGAGATGCTTCTACAATATCCGTAGTGGATAAATTCAGCATCTGCAGGTCCTGTAAATTTTATCAGATCTGGATGTTCTCCAGCCATAGTTATTCCAGGTATTTCAGATGTCGCAGTGTAAGATATCACTAGAGAGAAGATAAATTTTTTTTGTTCAGTTTGTTTTATGAATTCTAAGCCTTTTTGCTGGTTTCCAAGTATTTCAATGTCTTGCAATGATTAATCACTACCCATAAAATTCACGAACTCTGATTCTGTTCTGGGTTGCAATACAAAATTTGTCTTTTTTTCTTTAGATATGGTTGAATTCGGAAAGCTTCCATAATTGTGTCCGGGATACAACACTAGATTATCATCAAGCCTATAGATAATATCAAACAGGCTATGATATAGTTCCTTTGCACTTCCTCCCGGTAAATCTGTCCTACCACAGTTTCCTACAAAAAGTGCATCGCCTGAAAAGATTTTTCCGTCACCAACTAGACATATGCTATCTTTTGAGTGCCCCGGAGTATGCAATACAGCAAGTTCGGACTTGCCAAACATTATTTTGTCACCATCAGATAAGCGTACGTCATTTTTCAAAGTAGAAGCTTCGTGTTGCAAGATTTTGGATTTGGTATATTTTACCATTGCATCATTTCCTATAGTATGATCAAAATGGTGATGTGTGTTAATGATATATTTGACTTTTAGATCATTTCTTTCTATTATTTCCATTACCAGTTCTAGATCCCATGAAGGATCAATGATAACAGATTCCTTTGTATCCTCATCCTCAAGAACATAAGTAAAGTTTTGCATATTTCCTACTTGAAGTTGATGCACTTTCATAACAACACACCAATCTCCGCTTCAGGTGGAATCCCTATTTTTTCAACTATTATTTTGCCACACATGTCTTGATTTTTTGGCATTCCAATCTTCATCTTGTGAAAGGTTATAGTAATATCCACTTTTACACATTTGTCATTTACTATTCCTGTATCAGGGTCAAGACCGGATGGTACATCAACCGCAAATTTGAAGGCATTTGATTGATTTATCAAATCTATTGCCGAGGAATACGGTTCTCTAATTTTTCCAGACATGCCTGTTCCCAATATTCCATCCACTATTACATCTGCACCATCTGTAATTGTATCAATAGCAGACGCAAGTATGAGATTCACAGAATTCATCTTCTCTAAAATTTTCCAATTAGATCGTGCTTCTTCTGTTTTTATTTTATCTGGATGTCCCAGAAGTATTATGGTAGGCGTACATCCAAATGCAGCCAAATGTCTGGCCACAACAAATGCATCACCACCATTATTTCCCAGTCCAGCAAAAACTATTATTTTTTTTGATGTTAGATCATGGTAACGTTCTGTAATGTGTCTTGCAGTAACAGCACCTGCATTTTCCATCATTAGTTTTCTAAAAAAACCCATTTGATGTCCATTCTCCTCAATTTGCATCATTTGTTTTACAGTAATTTCCATAACAATACAAGATTTTATGTCAAATAAGGGCTTTACCAAAATACATATTCATGCAAACATAGACCGAACCATCCAAGTCTGGAGATTCGTAGAAATTAATGAACAGTTATACAAGAATATTAGGAAACTCCCATAATACATTCTACAATAAAATCAACACCGTGCCATCAGGAATTACCTTAGTAAACAGAAAAAGAATTCAGCCATGTATCATCGATGATTTATAGAGGCGTGCAAACCTTGGACGTATTGTTATAAAATCATTAATGCGGGAGAAGGGATTTGAACCCTCGAAATCCTAAGATACTAGCCCCTCAAGCTAGCGCCTTTGACCAGGCTGGGCGACTCCCGCAATTGGTTTTACCCATGTATGGTTTTTATAAGCCTTGATTACTTTTTGTGACTGTGTTAATTCCTGTCAGATGTTTTACTTGTGGAAATTTGGTTGCTGACAAATTTAAGGAATATCAAAACCGCGTCAAGGGTGGAGAGGATCCTGGAAAAGTTTTAGATTCTTTTGGTTTTAAAAGATACTGTTGTAGAGCAATGATATTGACATCTGTTGAGACAATTCACCAAGTTATTCCATTTTACGAAGCCATTAGAAGAAGAGAGCAAGAAGTAAGATCTGAATTAGAATAGAATGCCCAAGATTACATCAATCAAAGGCAGGATACTTTACAACAGCAGAGGAAGTCAGACTATAGAAATCGATGTGACATCAGATAATGAACATGTAGGACGAGTCTGTGCTCCATCAGGTGCAAGTGTTGGGAAACATGAAGCACAGAGTTTTCCCCAGAATAAACCAGAAAAAAGTTTAGACATATTAAAAAAAAACATAAAGAAATTTTTAGGCCTTGATCCATCCAACCTGAAAATAATTCATGAGACCCTAAGAGAAATTGACTCATCTCCGAATTATTCAAAAATTGGAGGTTCGCTTGCATTTGCATTAACTATTGCGTCAATCGAATCGGCTTCAAAATCATTACAGATTCCAATGTTCAAGTTGCTGGCAAAAGATTCAACTTTTAGATATCCATTTCCTCTTGGAAATATTTTAGGGGGCGGAGCACATGCCGGGCCAGGTACACCAGATATTCAAGAAATTCTAGTTTGTGCCACAGGTTCCAAAACTATTTGTGATGCAATAGAAGTTAACTTGATGATACATAAAGAAGTAGGAAAAATTCTGGCAAAGAAGGATCCAAGTTTTACAAATGGAAGGGGGGACGAAGGCGGATGGGCTCCAAAATTAAAAAATGATGAAGCTCTTGAAATATCTGCAAAAGCTTGTGAACAACTAGGTTTTACATTAGGGAAAGAGGTTTCTTTAGGTGTGGATTTTGCTTCATCCACGCAATGGGATGAAAAGAAAAAAAAATATGTGTACAATAGAGCAGGTTTTGAAAACACTCCAGAAAAACAGATCGAGTTTGCATCAGAAATAATAAAAAAATACAAACTTGTTTATGCCGAAGATGCAGTTCATGAAGAAGCATTTGAAGATATGGCAATTTTGACTAGGAAATTTCCCCATGTCCTCATAACTGGGGATGATCTATTGGTAACAAATACAAAAATTCTCAAGAAAGCCGTAAAAATAAGAGCTTGTAGCGGAGCAATATTAAAAGTAAATCAGGCAGGAAGCCTTTATGACGCACTTGAATTTGCCAAAGAGGCAAACAATAACAATGTAAAACTCATCACATCCCATCGATCGGGTGAGTCAATAGACTCGCACATATCACACATTGGACTTGCTACAAAATCTAAGATGCTCAAAGTTGGCATATTGGGTGGAGAAAGGATAGCCAAACTCAACGAACTGATCAGACTCTCAGAGTATGATTTAATACGTGGAATGGCCGAGATTTAGAAACACAGAATGAGCAAACAAGAAGATTTTGAGCACATGGAAAAGTATGTGCTGTCCACAGGAATAAGGGTAGGCACACAAGTAAAAACAAAATTCATGACGCCATTTGTCACCAAGGCAACAAATGAAGGACTTTACATTATTGATAGCAAAAAAACATTATCCAGGATTCAAACAGCTGCCAAGTTCATCAACAGGGCAGATATTACAAAAATTTTAGTTTGTTCTGGCAGAGAATATGCTAGCACTCCTGTTGAGAAATTCTGTGAGGTTACTGGTGCAACCCCCATGCTTGGAAGATTCATGCCAGGGACTCTAACAAATCCATCATTACCTTACTACAGAGAACCAGAACTAGTTTTTGTATCAGATCCTCAAGTAGATGAACAGGCCGTTGTAGAAGCTACTAATGCAGGAATACCAGTAATAGGAATTTCCAATACAGACAATGTTACCTCCAAGATTGATTTGGTAATTCCCGCAAACAATAGGGGAAGAAAATCCCTAGCTGCGACCTATTGGCTTTTAGCAAGGGAGATATTAATACAGAAAGGCAAGTTAAAAAATTTAGAATCGATGAAATATCAAATAGACGATTTTGAGACTAAAATAACAGAAGAAGAATTAGAGGAGGAAACCGAAAGGATGCACCCTCCAAGAATTAGATCACAGAGGCAATAACACAATGCAGGTAAGAACACCAGCTGTTGCTGGCATGTTCTATCCAAAAACAAGTCAAGAATTAAAATCAAGCATAAAAAATTGTTTTCTACACAAATATGGCCCGGGAATACTACCCCCCTCAACACATGATAAAAAAATTATTGGTGCAATATGCCCGCATGCGGGATATGAATATTCTGGTCCCATAGCTGCAAATTCATACTATGCAATATCATCACATAGACCTGAACTTGTAATAATCATAGGACCAAATCACTGGGCAATAGGAAGAGACGTTGCAACAATGAAGGAAGGAATATGGAGAACGCCTATTGGCGACATTGAGGTAGACACAGATTCTGCAATTAAGATTGGCAAGATTTCAAAATTGATAGAGTTTGATTTTTTTTCTCATACAAGAGATCATTGTTTGGAGGTACAGATCCCGATGCTTCAGGAAATATTTTCGCATAAATTTAAGATTTTACCCATAATCTTAATTGATCAGAGTCGCCATGCCGCAATCAAAATTGGTGAGTCAGTAGCAATGATTTCAAAAATTAAAAATACCATAATAATTGGTTCTTCGGATTTTACTCATTACGAACCAAATGATTTTGCACATGATCAGGACAAATCTTTGATAGACACGATAGTGAATCTAGATGTAGACGCATTTTATGAGGTATTGCAAGAAAAAAAGATTAGCGCATGCGGTTATGGAGCGATCGCTTCCACCATGATAGCCTGTAAGAAACTTGGAGCAACCAAGGGGACCTTGATCAAATATGCCACTAGTGGAGACATATCAGGAAACAACAAGGATTCAGTGGTAGGATATGCATCGATAGTGTTTTCATGAAATCTGTTGCGTCTGCTCCTGGCAAGATCATTCTTTTTGGAGAACATTTTGTGGTACATGGCACAAAAGCAGTCTTATGCTCCATAGACAAGAGAATAACTGCAACTTCACAATTTGTAGATGAGAGAATAGTCAGGATAAGATCTTCCTTGGGAGAAGCAGAGATGGACATAGACTCATTGGATAATTTGGAAAATGTGCAACAAAAATTTATGAGACCTTTTTTTCATGTAGCAAAAAAAACATTAATGGAGAACTCTACAAAACAAGGAATAGAGATAACCATAGAATCAGAGATACCTGCAGGAGTTGGACTTGGTTCATCGTCTTCTGCTTGCGTAGCAGTTACAGCCTCTGTCAATGGGTTGTTTCGTAAATTATCAAGTGAGGAAGTAGTGAAAATAGCTATACAGGCAGAGCGTACAATATTTGAACAAAATTCAGGAGCCGATTCCTCAGTTTCTACATTTGGTGGACTTGTGTCATATGATCTAAAGAGTGGATTTCAACCAATTCCATCAAGAAATGACCTGAGTTTCATAATATCAAATTCTGCACAAGTTCACAATACCCAAGATGTCGTAAGACAAGTCAGGCAATTTAAAGAAAAAAATGAAGATCTTTTCAACAGGTTATGCAAAGAAGAGATGGACATAATCAACAATGCAATAATATCTTTGAGGGAAAATAACTTGAATAAACTAGGTTTGTTGATGTTAAAAAATCATGAGTTATTAAAACAGATTGGAGTTTCAACAGAGAAAATAGATCTCTTGATCAAAGAAGCAAAAAAGACAGCACATGGTGCAAAGATAACAGGGGCAGGTGGTGGTGGATGTATTATTGCTCTTGTTGACAATTCTAACATCAAAGATACGCTTGATAATTTAAGAAAAATTTCAGATTGTTTTATAGCAAAGATAGATTATGACGGACTCCAGTATGTATAAAATGCAGAAACTTTGCTCTAATTAAAAAATCAATAATTCACAGGCATCATTTAAAAATAAAAAAAGGGGTTATCACCATAATCAAAGAATTGTATCACTGTTTCAGTGAGATACTTTTTAAAACCGTTCATAGCATTGTTAAAAATCATGATCTTGATAAAACTCGGGGGTTCAATAATTACCAACAAGGAAAAACCGTTAACATCAAATAGAAATTCAATAAGAAGAATTGCCACAAGTCTCAAAAATGTAAATGAACCACTTGTCATAGTACATGGAGGAGGTTCATTTGGGCATTATTGGTCGGTAAAGTATGATATGCATACAAGGCCAGAAAGACATCAAGCCAAAGGAGTTTCGGTTGTTAAAAATTCAATGATAGAACTGAACAGTATTGTACTTGAATCATTTTTGCAATCTGGTCTAAAACCATATTGTTTGCCACCAAGTGATTTTATGATTGGTGATAGACCACTAGTCAATAAAGTCAGGGAAATTCCCAAGATTGCAAAGACGGGATTAATGCCAATTTCTTATGGAGATGTCATGTGGTATGGAAAAAACAAATTTTACATCCTATCAGGAGACAGAATCATGGGAATTCTCTCCAAACTGTTACATCCTCGTCTAGCGATTTTTGTTACAAATGTGGATGGGGTGTATTTAGATATGAAAAGCAAAAAACTTTTGAAAGAAATTACAACAGAGAAACCAGTTACATCAAAAGTGTCAATGGATGTAACAGGCGGCATGTCTCGTAAAATAAAAGAGGCATTTAACATATCAAAGCATGGAACAGATGTTTTCTTTGTAAATGGAAACATTCCAAAGAGGATAAGAAATGCAATAAATGGCAAGAGTTTTGAGGGAACAATATTCAGAGGATAATTATGGAGTATCTCATTCTTGTGAATAGCAACGATAATCAAATAGGAACTGAAGAAAAAGTAAAATGTCATTTACCGGACGGAAAACTACACAGAGCGTTTACCATATTTTTGTTCAATAGAGAAGGAAAACTTTTGCTCACACAGAGAAGTATGAGCAAGATGCTCTGGCCAGGAGATTGGGATGGGACCGTAGCTAGTCATCCAAGACAGTCAGAGGACTACATCTCATCTGCAGAAAGAAGACTGCCAGAAGAATTGGGCGTGACGTGCAAATTAGATTACTTGTATAAATTTGAATATCACGTACCTTACAAAGACATTGGATCAGAAAACGAAGTTTGTGGAACTTTAATTGGAATATTGGATGATCCTTCAAAAATAAAGATTGTAGAAGATGAAATTTCAGATATCAGATGGGTAACACCAGAACAGGCATTATCAGAGATTAAAAAAACACCACAAATTTTCTGTCCGTGGATGCTAGTTGCATTATATTTCATATCAGAGTCAAGTCACAACATAAGCAACGCACACAAAGACATTCTCAAGATGTGGAATAAAGACAAAATCAAGAGTCAACTAGAGGAATCGTTAAAGCATCATTTTCCAGATCACAGGTGGGAGCTAAAAAAAGAATGAATCTGGAGAAACTTGCAGAGACAGTATCAAAGATAGACTCGTTTCTCTCATCCAGACTTTCTGGAGAACCCAAGGATTTGTACCAAGCAGCAAGTTATTTGATTGATCATGGAGGAAAGAGATTAAGGCCATACATGGTAATAAAGAGCTGCCAGATTTTGGGTGGAACTATGAAGCAGTCAATACCTGCAGCGGCCGCAGTTGAAATGGTACACAATTTTACATTGGTACATGACGATATCATGGACAATGATGAAGTAAGGCATGGTGTACCTACAGTACATGTAAGATTTGGAATGCCCATTGGCATTCTTGCGGGAGATTTGTTGTTTTCAAGGGCATTTGAAACCATTTCAAAGCCTTACCTTCACAAGTCAGGAAATGTAGGTTTGAATCTTGTCGCCACATTGGCAAAGGCTTGTACTGATGTGTGCGAAGGACAAGCATTAGACATCAGCATGGCAAAATCAAGTAAGATACCAAGTGAAGATCAATATATAAAAATGATCGAGAAAAAAACATCGTCATTATTTGTGGCATCTTGTGCGATGGGAGCAATATCAGCAAACAAAGATTTTGCAGATGTGACAAGACTATCTACATTTGGAAGAAATCTGGGAATTGCTTTTCAGATAATTGATGATCTAATTGGGGTTACAGGGAATCCAAAGATTACAAAAAAACCTGTTGGTAACGACATCAGAGAAGGAAAGAAATCACTGCCAATTTTGATGGCAATCAAAAAAGCAAGCAGTCAAGAAAAAAAGATAATCCTTAACGCATTTGGCAATTCATCTGTCTCAAAAAGTGAAGTGGAGAGAGCCATTTCCACTATTTCTTCCCTTGGAATAGAGGATACGATAAAACAAAAGGCAATGTATCACTCCAATGCAGCCATGAAATCAATATTAATATACGATGGATCTGCAAAAAATGAATTACTTTCTTTGCTTGATTTTGTGGTAGAGAGGAGTCTTTAGTTGGATGACGAATTAAAAAGCGTAATTCGTGGAATTGCCCTTTTGAATGCGTCAGAACATGATGGAAAAACTAGAAATGATTCAATCATATCCAAAGTAATTGGAATCAAGCCAGAACTTCGTTCCAGAATCAAAGATGTCATTCCACTTATTTTACAGGCAGTAGATGATGTTAACAAATTATCAGTGGAATCACAAAAAGAAGAGCTTGCTAGAAAATATGCAGAACTCTTGATAGTAAAACCAAAACAAGAGAGAATCGGTCTTCCACCCCTTGAAGGAGCAGAACAAGGAAATGTAATCACGCGTTTCCCCCCAGAACCTAATGGCTATCCCCACATTGGTCATGCAAAGGCATCGATAATAGATGAAGAATATGCAAAGATGTATGGAGGAAAGCTCATTTTAAGATTTGATGATACAAATCCGGAAAAAGAACGTTTAGAATATTATGCTGCAATAAAAGTTGGCCTAGACTGGCTGGGTGTAAAATATGATCTTGTAAAAAATACCTCGGATGACATGGAGATAATCTACAAGAAAGCCAAGGAACTCATTGATTTAGGTGATGCATATGTATGCACGTGCAACAAGGATACAATTAGTAAGAATAGAAGAGAGATGTTACCTTGCAAGTGCAGAGCAGGAAATCTTGATCAAAACAATACTCGCTGGAATAAGATGTTTGACAAATTCAAACCTGGCGAAGCCATAGTGAGATTTCGAGGAGACATGAGTTCAGAGAATACGGTCATGCGAGATCCAACCTTGCTTAGAATAATAGATGAACCGCATCCAATCCACAGAGACAAATACAGAGTTTGGCCAAACTATGACTTTGCAGTTGCCATTGAAGACAGCATTGATGGAATCACTCATGCGTTTAGAACCAAAGAATATGAATTACGTACTGAACTCTATTATGCGCTTTTGGATAAACTAAACATGCGTAAACCAAAGATGTTAGAGTTTTCAAGATTGGAGTTTGAAGGAATGCCGGTCTCCAAGAGAGTACTAAAACCTCTAGTGGAAGAAGGAAAAGTATCAGGGTTTGACGATCCCAGGCTTCCGACCCTTGAAGGATTACGTAGAAGAGGCATAGTCCCAGAAGCTATTCGAAAATTTGTTCTTTCTCTTGGCTTTACCAAATCTGATACCATGCCACCATTTGAAACGCTAGAATCAATTAATCGAACAATAATTGATCCAAAAAGTGTAAGACTATTCATTGTTTTTAACCCAGTAAAATTAACAGTGACTAACAACAATCTTACTGAAATTGAAATTTCAAATCATCCACAAAACGACATGGGTAAAAGACGAGTTGAGATAGATGGAAGTTTCTACATACCTGATAATGACGCCAAGACATTGAAGACGGGTGACGAGATAAGATTGTTGGAGCTGTACAACATAAGAATAACAAAAATGAGTCCAGAGATAGAAGGAGAGATTACTGATACCAGTTACAAACCGAATATTCCTAAAATTCAATGGATTTCAAGAAAGAATCCAGTAAACATGGAGGTTTTGATGTCAGACGTATTATTCGTAAATGATCAGTTTAATGAAAACAGTTTACAAATCAAGCAAGCTATAACAGAACAGTACTACTTAGAGTTAAATGTGGGAGCAGAAATCCAGTTCGTAAGATTCGGATATTGCAGAAAAGATTCTGCAAATCAAGCGATATATACACACAAGTGAAGAAAATGAAAATTGCACGATTGCTTAGACAAAATATGGAAACATATGCTTTTGTTAACGGAGAAAAGGTTTTGACAAGAGAGAGCATGACATCTCAGACCGGAATTCCCATACCTCAGAGCATCAAAGATTTCTTGTTTGATGGGTGGTATGATGAAATAAAAAGCAATGTAAAAAATATGAGCTATAATGAAAATTTATCGGATTTCAAGTTTCTCCCGCCCATTCCAAATCCATCCAAGATAATTTGTTTAGCTTTTAATTACAAGGATCATGCAAAAGAGCAAAACTTGATCCCACCGGATGAGCCAGCAATAGTAATAAAGCCCAGAACAACTCTCAATGGAGCTACATCCGACATAGTCTGTCCATCATTTGTCTCAAAGCTTGATTACGAAATTGAACTTGCGGTAATAATTGGCAAAGATTGCAAGAACATATCAGAAAAAGAGGCAAAGGATGCAGTTTTTGGATATATGATCTTAAACGATGCTTCTGCACGAGACATACAAGCCAAGGATAAACAATTCACTAGAGCAAAAGGCTTTGACACTTTTGCACCCTGCGGTCCTTGGATAACGTCTGCGGATGAAATACCAGAACCGCAAAATCTCAAAATGACAACCAAGGTAAATGGGGATGTTAGACAAAACTCTTCGACGTCAAACATGCACCTAAAAGTATATTCTATTGTATCATTGCTAAGTAAAGCAATGACCTTAGAAAAAGGAGACATCATATCTACTGGAACACCAGCTGGAGTCATGCTAAACAAGCCAGATGCCATATTCTTGAAGGATGGGGACAAGATAGAGATGGAAATAGAAAATCTAGGCAAAATACAAAACACAGTAAGATTTGTTTAATTTAGAATTTTGACATTCTAGAATAGACATTAAAATTATTAAGAGTCAAGTTTTTCACCCAGTCATGGGAAAAATAATTGTTGGTAAGGTAAGCGACTTTGTTCCCGGCAAAATACAGAAAGTTACAATAGACGGTAAAGATGTTATTGTTGCCAACATAGATGGAGAATACCATGCAGTCAACGATACATGTACACATGCAGGAGCAAGTCTTTCTGAAGGAAGTTTGGAGGGATCAATAATAACATGTGGTTGGCATGGAGCAAAATTCGATTGTAAAACAGGTAAGCTTTCTGCCTTTCCTGTCAAAATAAAAGACTTGAATTCGTATAAAGTAATAGTAGAATCAGAAAATATCTTTGTTGAAGTATAGTGGGTTCTGCTAACTTATCGAGACCCTATGTTCTCGATAATCAACTTGCTTCCATCAACTTGCAGGATATTACTGGCCGAAAGTTTTCCAGATTCCCGTTCACTGCTTCTTCTGAAAGCCCTCTAGGATGGCAAAACCTACTCCACCCCTTGTAAGCAATGTTCATGGATGCAATTACATCCCTGTCCATCGTTCTCTTACAATTAATGCACAATAATTTACGAAGTTGTAACCTGTCCTCTTGGAGTCTCTTTCCGCATATTGGACAGAGTTGGCTTGTGCGTTTAGGATCTACGAATCCAACAGGAATCCCTTCCCATTCTGCTTTGTATGTAATCTGCCTTTGCAGTTCGTAGAACGACCATGAATTTAATTTTCTGCGATACTTTTTCCCCTGACCATTTCCCTTTCTGTATAGTTTACGGATTCCTTTTAGATCTTCTAGTATGAGGATTGATTTTGTGTTTACTGCTCTTTGAACAATGTCTTTTGATATTTTGTGCAGGTATTGTTGTATCCGTCTTGACCTTCTATTGCCTAATCTCTGCTGGAAATGTCTCTTTACTCTTACATCAAACCTTTTGAAGGATGATATGACATGTGATGTATTTTCCTTTATTGAAAGTAGTTTGTTGGTCTTGTACATTACTGTTCCACTTTGAGTTGATATTGTAATATTTCTGAGATTCCTGTCTATCCCTATCACTGATTCTGGTTTGATTTCTTCCACATCTTTTTCAACTGAGATGCATAGTGACTCTGGTGTAATAGTGAAAGATTTTGGCTTTATACCATCTTCTGCAAGTTTTGATATTGTATGATCATTTAGTTTGACCAAGATCACCTGTCTGTTTCCTGTTGGTATGGACAAGAGCATGTAGTTTATCTTGAATCCATAGCATGACACAAGATATGGTTTTGTTATGAATGGCGATTTTGTCTTTATACCGCGCTTGATTGACATCTTCATCTGTGCAAGCCTCCTGTTGCCTGTGATATTGCAGTAAGTTTGTAATATGACGGTATGTTGTATTCCTTTAACTGGTTGTATGAAAGCATCGAGAGAGTTTTTTAATGTTGAGGCATTGTTTTCAAGACCGATTCTGATGCAATGGTTTACCATGTCCTTGAATGTTTCCATCATGGAGTGGATTTCAGTATTGGGATTGAATGACTGTTTTATTGTCTTTCTTACTTTCACTATCTTACTTTCATTTTTGAATTATTATCATTTGTGGCAGGTCTCGATAAGTTAGCAGAACCGTATAGTGCAAACTTTATAAAATAAGCTCAATTAGCATAAGCTTGAATGGTACAATGGTCGAGAAAAAGGATCCAAATATTGACACTTTAAACATGGCCATCAATACGCTAGCTGAAATTGCATCAAATCCTTCCACTCCAAGAAACATCAAGAAAGATTTGACTGACCTTGTTGTAAACTTGAAAAAACAAGATTATCCCGTTTCTGTGAGGGCTGCAAACGCCATAAGCCTTCTTGATGACATATCCCAAGACCCCAACATGCCATCATATGTAAGAGTTACACTATGGCAAGCAGTTTCTGCCCTTGAGAGAATAAGAGAATAAATTTAGTACATGCTGTAATTATTCAATGAAAATCGAAGAGTACCTATCATCTCTCCCAAGATCCATAATGAATGGAGATGATGTTGAATTATCAGATGATACACTAAGAGAGATATTCAGATTTGCGGAAATGACGAAAGACGATATTTTTTATCATTTAGGATGTGGAAATAGCAACAGTATTGCAATTGCTTCACAAGAATTCAGAGTAGAGAGATCCATCGGTATAGACAACAACGAGGAAAAAATATCGCAAGGAAAAAAACTACTTGCAGAGAAGCATATCACAAATGGGTCACTTAGGTATCAGGATATCATAGATGCCGATATTAGTGATGCCAGTGTGATACTTTTTTGGTTTTCAGATGAAAAAACAATTGAAAAAATGATTTCAAAGTTTCAAAGTCTAAGACCCGGATGCAAAATAATAACCATATGGGGGCCTCTTACTGGATGCATGCCAAACAAAGTAGACTTTCCATACATCCTAAATGTAACACCATTCAAGAAGGCAGAATCACTGCGAGAGCAGATGCTTGTCATATTTGATACAGATTGTATTGATTTTTCTGTTGCGTGGGAATATGCTGACAGGTATTCCAAAGCTATTAGTTCAAGAAATTTTGAAAATGATAGATTTCTGACAATACTTCAGACCCTTGTAATATGGATAAATGCAAAAAATCTTGGAATTGCATGTGGTGAAGACATTCCAGAACCCGTAAAGAGCTATATAGGAATTCTCAAGACTTTTTTCAACATAGAAGTTGAACATTTGCTTGACCACTAGGACCAAGTTATCAGTCATGTTTTTATTTACAAATGTTACAAGTATATACATGCGAGAAAGGATCAACATCAACGTATCAGCTATAGATTACGAAAATACCAGCAAGGCAATCATATCAACACTTGGCAATGTAGAAAAGATGGTTCATGGAGAAAATGATTTTGTAGTAACTGATTCAGAATTTGCCTTTGGATGGCATTTTTACGTGGTTTGTGTCAACAAGTCTCTTGTAGAAAGACTGTCAGACCAAATGGGACCAGATTTTGAAAAGATCAAGGGAAAAGGTTTAGAACACAAGTTTTTGACGTGGTTGAGTGAAAAGGTTAGCCAAAAAAATCTGAAGGTCAAACTAGCCATCAAGGAAGAGATGGAGTCAAGCAAATTTGGAATATTTTGATGCTTTTTTAGATTTTTCCAAAACATACTTGTTACATTACAACATAGTAAAAACCCAAGTATGTTTTGTTCGTTTGATTCCCATAAAAGGGTAGACAGAAAACCATTGTACGACTAGTTAAAGCGATTCAAGTCATTTTTAATTTCGTACATAAACAATCATTTCTCCACATATTAATTCGCTCGTACATAATACTGTAAAACAATCTTATGTTGTTATTGTCCAAGTGACACTGACAGTATCTCCAGACTGCAAGGTTATTGGTGTTATAGTAGTTTCTGCAATGATCAGTGGTCCAGCTGCTACTGCCGAATTTGTACCGCTTGAAAGTGCAAGACCATTGATTGTTATAGCCTGCCCGGAATTGTTGGTCAAGACTGGGGTAGTTTCAGAAAATTGGCATGTGCCAGAAGATGGAGCTGAACCGTCATTTATTACAGAACATGTAGTCGCCCGCGTTGTCTGTACAAACCTATTAACACTATCAAAAGTTCCAGTACCTGTCAAATTTTTATTGTTTGCAATGGTACTAACGCTTACAATATATCCTCCAGATTGATACTGGGCAGGGGGCGAACCAAATATTACAATACACCTCTGGGTCGGAGATGTACCGTTTAGGTTTCCGGATATTGCGCCTCCTCCAGAGGGGGATGTACAATCAGCAGCAGTAGGTTCGTTAGTGTTAGCTGGTCCATGAATAAACTGCACCCAATATGTAGCCCCTGCAACATTTGGAACAGCTGGGCTTACACCTGTTATCTGTGATGTACACCTGTTTTGCGCTATACAATACCAAACAGCACCGTTAGTAGTTATAATATTATGTGTCTTTTGTTCTGTAACTAGGTTTCCGTTTTTATCATGAACTGTAACTGTGACTATATCCATTGGAACCGGTCCATCCGGTATATTTCCCATCGTAAGAGAATGCATGTTATTATCAGGAATTATTGATGTAAACCCAAATTCAACAATAGCAAATGTGATAATACACCCGACGACTATACCTAACGATAACCCTACCTTACTTTGCACATTTACATTCACGAGATCTTGTAAATAAATACTACGGAATTAAAAATGAATATACTGATTCCATTTTGGAATTATCTTATAAACATAGGCTAACCGTGTTTTTCCCCTATTGCAACATTATCATTTACCTGAATTTGATGATAATGTCCTTCCAACTGCTTTGGAGGCGTGGTTTCAGTTTCAGAAAAATAAACTCCAAATCCAATTGCCATTATAGCAATACCTATTGTAATAATCATGTATGATTTATTCAAACTTTCCAAAATAAATTTCAGTTCCTTTGATATTAAGATGTCGTAAACACTAGAAAGTTCTATTATCCTAAAATTAGTTCATCCCATAGCCAAGAGACTAGGATCACGACAGATATGGAGCAAAGGCAGGCTGGGTCTACATTCAAGCTTTACACGAGTCTGCCCGCTTGTGAACAACTGTCTATTGGATACATAGACGGTCTTGCTGTCCACTAGAAGCAATATTGTGTCATATACTGGATTTCCGTGGACTGTAAGATTCCATTTACATAGATACTGATTACACTTACATTGTATGTTGCTGCAAGATGAGTCCAATTTTGTATTGGAATTGTAGAGTTTACTGCATCCCATTTAATTTCGTCAAAAACTGAGAATTGCGCAATCATTCTGGGCTGTATGTTATTGTTTATTGAGAGAATGAATTGATTTTCTTTGCTGATTACAGTAAATACTGGTGAACCATGTGTATAATCTGGATTTACCTATGATGCAGTTCTATAAGTAGAAAGCATATGTAGTGAAGTGTTCATTTTAGGGAATCAAGTCACTTGCTTAATATCTTATTTTTACCGCCTGTGCAATTGCTATGAACTTTTGCATTTCTTGAAAAAATTTCATTCCTTTCTCGGTAATAATAAAAATACGATTTCTTTCATTGTTTACAGATTCTAGCAATCCAAAACCTACCAGTTTTTGGCATTTCTCAATTGCCGAATAGTGTGACAAATTTGCTTTTCTAGATATGGATGATATTATTGCACCGTGTCTATCACAATCTAATGTTACACGTAAAATGTCGGAGATTATTCCCATTTCTGTTCTGTAGGGTTGTTTTGACATGATGTTATACTGTGAAATCAGTATATTACAATACAGGGACAATTGTCTAAGTGTATATTATTTTTTATCACAATTTCCTAATTCTTTTTCACTATAGCTACAAAGAACAATGCCAGTATTACAAATCCTGTTGATGACAATATGATAATAATAGTTGTTGCTTCCATAGTAGGAAGAATAATTTCCAATCTTGACAATATTGCTCGAAATGCATAAAGTCCAAAGGCTGCACTGACAAAAAGCAGTCTTTTCATCTTGGTTCTCTTATATGCAAATAGCGACACTACAAGCAAAAATGCTGCGAATATTCCTGTTGCAAAGTCCAACGATTCTGGAAGATCTGGTGCCTCTCCTCCCACTTCGGCCATTCTACTGATTGCAAATAAAATATTTTCAAACATCATGTACCCTTCCCATCATTCTTGGAAGCCATCTGCAAGAAGAGATCCGCAAACCTGCTCAACATCTTGTCCCATACATTGGGATGATACGTCTTAAGGGCAGCAGATATACTTTGCATGTCCACTATGGCATATCTTACTGTTCTACCATCTTTTAGAGAACTAACCAATCCAGCCTCCTCAAGTCGTGACATGTGCCAGCTTATTGTGGGTGCTGAAAACCCTTTGAAATTGATTATGTCACTCTGAGAAGACTTTGGGTGATCCATCAAATATGTGAGAATGTCCATGGCTGTTTCTTGTCTCAGAAAGGCAAGTATGTTATGTTCTGCCTCTAATACTTCAACTGCATAATAATGTCTATAGATGTTAATTCTCCTTGATTTTATTTTTCCAGACTTTTCCAAAATATCCAAGTGATGCTGAGTTGCACCCATACCCATCTCTAATTGCCTTGCGATCATTCTAAGATGTGCCCCTGGATTTTTTTTAATGTAATCATATATCCGTAATCTATTTTCAGAATCGTCATCTTTTTCATTTCGCAACAGTCTTCTCCTTCTACCACTAGAATGTCTAGGCATAATAAAGGAATGATTATTACAGGTACATTCAGCTAAGTGTTGATGCGATAAGGTATAATTTCAGGTTAACATTTTTCATCAAAGTTAGCCAGATGTTCCTCAATCATAATATACAAAAATGTGATCATCAAATCCAAGAGGTGAAACAACACAACATGACAAACAAGAAAACACTCTTGGCAATTCCTTTGATGGCAATTGCAGTAATAGCCATTGGATTTGGAATGACCAGTAATGTATTTGCTCAATCAACCACACCAGCAGCAGTTGACCAGCCAGATACTCCAAACGTAGTAGATGCTGCAGACAATAACGTAGACAACCATAGCGATGGAGAGCAAAACGACCAGACCGAATTGAAAAAGTAGAGAAACTCCTCCCTCTATTTTTATTTCCAATTTTTTTAATTCTATGAAATATGGTATATCCAAGATATTCATAATTTAGTCAAGTGTACCTATACTGTAATATACCAATAAAATGAAAAAATCTCAGGTTGGAAGAGAGATCACTTGGACTGACCATTATGATTAACATCAGATTCATAGGTAGTGAAAAAAATGAAAGATAAAGATCATCAGTCAGGGGTCCAAGTAATGCTAAACAAGGTACCCGAAATCACGTTGTTCTTTTGGATAATCAAGATTTTATGCACTACAGTTGGTGAAACAGGTGCAGATTTTTTAAATATGGGGTTGAATTTTGGACTTGATAATGTAACGGCAATCATGGGGGCATTGCTTGCTGTAGTACTGATCTTCCAGTTCAGATTCAAAAAATATATTCCCGGAATCTACTGGCTAGCAGTTGTTCTAATAAGCATAGTAGGAACTCTCATCACAGATAATTTGACTGACAAACTTGGAATACCTTTGATGTATACTACAATAACCTTCACCATCTTGCTTTCAATAGTCTTTGCTGTTTGGTACAAGAAGGAAAAAACATTGTCAATACATACAATCGTCACTACTCGAAGAGAGTCGTTTTATTGGCTAGCCATTCTGTTTACATTTGCACTTGGAACCGCTGCAGGAGACCTATTAGCAGAGTCCATACACCTTGGTTATCTGCTTTCTGCAGTCATTTTTGGTACACTAATTGCAGCTGTTGCAATAAGTCATTTTGTTTTCAAGGTAAATGCTATTTTGGCATTTTGGATAGCATACATTCTAACTCGTCCTCTTGGAGCTTCGATAGGCGACTATCTCTCACAAGATGTGAGTAACGGCGGCTTGGGACTAGGAACCGTAATAACAAGCGTGATTTTCCTTGCCACCATACTGGCTACAGTCATATATCTGGCGATAACAAAAAAAGACGTCATTAGAAAGAGCAATTTCGGAGACCAAGTGTCATGATAAAAAATATTCTAGTACCTGTTGATGGATCAAAATATTCGGTCAAAGCATTTAATTTTGCACTTGATATAGCAAAAAAGTATGGCGCCAAAATCAGTGTTCTGGCTTGCTTGGAAAAAGAAAATATTAGCGCATGGTGTATTAATAAAAACGCACACATACAGATAATCAAAGACGCAGAGAAATTTGCAATGGATTTTATCTCAGAACTAGAAAAGACGGCAAAAGATGTAAATGTTCCACTTTCTGTTCATGTTATTGAAACAAAATCCATCTCCAAGCAAATTATCAACTTTGCCACCTCAAAAAAGATTGATCTGATTGTAATGGGTTCACACGGACGGACAGGATTTAACCAATTTGTGTTAGGCAGCGTGAGTAATGCTGTATGCCACTCGGCCAAATGTCCGGTTTTAATAATAAAATGAATAAGAAAAATATGTGGCAGAAAAAGTAGACATTTGTTATGGAGGATGGTGCTAGTCCTACCAAGCTGCACTATGAATTAAAATATAACCATGTGTATATGTGTGATTGGTGTAAATCCCAGTTGCCTCATGAAGAATTTCCACTCTGCATGCAGAGTAAAAATCCTACTTTCCTGTTTTATATTATAATTTTTCATTTTTATGCGATTTAATGTATGCAACATTGCATACATATGCAAAAATGCATAACCAATAATCACTGCAACTTGAATTGGCACCAGTCAACAGAACCACAAGCAAATTCTTCATATTCACTTTAAACTTTACAGGGTGTAACATTTACAGGGTTTCTGATATTTGAGCACATTCTGCAAACATCTGCCGATGTATGAATTATACAATTGGCTACAACAGATCCCAGGTGTACGAATGAATCATGCTTGAAAATTAATCAAGTAAACAAATGTAAACACTTTTTTTTGTTGACAATTGTTTACTTTCAAAGGTGTCAAATCCATTCATGCCTGGAAATGGGATAGAACCTCGCTATCTGGCAGGAAGGGAAGAATTTATTGAATTTTTTGAGAGATCTTTAAAGTCCTATGAAGGAGGCCTCCCAAGAAATACTGTTTTATCAGGATTGAGAGGTTCTGTCGTGTAAAGTATCTCGTGTTCGCCCCTGAATTCCAGCCCTATTACGGTATGAGGTATCAAGAGGGGTTGAAAGAGCTAACTCCAGCAATATCTGATATCAGAATGAAAAGTATGGTGATTTTTTAATCAACGTTTGTCTGATTGAATTTTCGCATTTAATGATTCAGGTGCACTTGAGTAATTATTTGTACAAGCAACAGATCTGCCACAATGACATTAGAAAAAAGTGATAACCAATAGTAGGAACTCTACTTTTGGGATTTTATCTGGTCTGGTTGTTCTGTATTGACGATACTATTTGGCACATCATTTACGTTTGTATGCGAATAGTTTGACTCGTCACTAAGATCTGCCGAGTTATCTGTTCGTACTTGTGAATTTGTGTTTGGAGACTTTGTTGTAGACTCTGCGAAGGCATTTTCTGTAGCTAACATTAAGACTCCTGCTGCTACCACGATTGCAAGTAGATGCAATACAAACATTACTTTTATTTTCTTGTTTATTTTGGTTTTCACCTCGAAAGCAAATTGCTATCATGTGTATATTATAATTGAGGTACAGTTGACTAAATCAGTTATGATATGTATCGAATATCTAATGAGAGTGAATGTTTGATGAATATCAAATCTAAAATATGGAGCAGTGATTCTACAAAATCTTACTCTTATCTTAAAATAAATTCCGATCAGAGAATAATTGCATTGTAAAAACTAGAACATATTGAAAGAGATTTGTTTCAGTCTTTCATATGACAATCAGAATTGAAAATAAATTGAATCAAAAATTATGAATTCCGATTTGGTCTGCCCAGTAGGACTGTATTCAAGTCAATTGTCTTGCCGTCTCTGTTAACAGTCAGTACTATTTTATCTCCAACTGACTTGTGTTCATCCATGTACGATATTATGTCATAAATTGTCTTCACTGGATGTCCGTCAACTGCAATAATAATGTCTGACTTGTTGGTAACGTTGTTGTTTTGATCAACGTTGGCTCCCACAAGTCCAGCCTTTTGTGCTGGGCTGTCTTTGACAATTTGTTCAACTACGACCCCGTGATAGTTTCGCGGCAGGCCGTGAAGCTTTGCAAATTCTGGATTTACACTCGTTCCAGTAATTCCAAGCCATGGGTGCTTGTATGAACCATCCTTTATCAGATAGGGAACTATACGCGATATGTCGTTTGATGGGATTGCAAACCCAATGCCGGAAAATGCCCCTGAAATTGTCCTAATAGCAGTGTTCATTCCTATGACCTCACCTCTCATGTCTAGTAACGGTCCTCCAGAGTTTCCCGGATTTATTGCAGCGTCTGTCTGGATCACATCAGGTATTGAGAATCCACCAGCACTTTGTTCATTGAGAAGCCTGCCCATCTGACTTATGATACCATGAGTCATTGTATCGCTTAGTCCATATGGATTCCCTATTGCTGCTACTCCTTGTCCAACCTCAAGCTGTGACGAGTTTGCAAGAACCAGTGGCGCAAGATTTTCGCCTGTAAAGTTGTCAATGATATGTATTACTGCAATGTCATTGTATGGATCCGTCCCTATGACTTTGGCTGTGTATGTGTTGCCCTCAACAAAGGTTACGTTGACTGTCTTGGAACCGTCAACCACATGGTTATTTGTAATGATATCTCCATTGGTGTCATAAATAAAACCAGAACCAAGCCGCGTGGATTGGCCCTGAAGTGGATAGCCATTCACGATTATGCTGGAATCAACAGTTGACACGGTACTTGTGATTTGCACAACAGACTTTTCGGTATTTTTGAATATTGTAGTAAGGTTTTCTTGTGTAACTGGAACAGAAATAGTTGTAGAAAAATTAGTTGAGTATACGTTATTTGTTGATATTTGGGTTACAACTACAATAGCCAGTACTGCAATCATGGAGATTTCAATGACTTGTCTTGGTTTCGTGGCAAACACCTAACTTGAAAAAATACAGGCGAATAATCTCATCTGTAAACTCCCATCTTTCTTCCTCTGCCATAATTGATTGCTCCAAGTATTGTCATTAGCAAAGCGGGAACTCCAAAAACCACTGGAAGGACATTGCCTGGATTTAGACTGTGCTTTGGAGATACTTCAAGGAATGTTTTTACACTAGATGTTGGTGGCGTAGAACCATCATTTGAGCTAAAAAGTATGACAACGGTATAAGAGCCATCCTTGACAAGCCTTACGTGCCATTCCATTGGAATTGATTGACCAGGGGCTAGGGAATCTATTGCAATGCCCTTGTGTGCACTCCAGTCTTCTAAATCTATAGGAATTTTGCCCTTGACATCAATAATTGAGATATATGCAATTCCTCCAACAGGACTTGAACCAAGATTTGTTATTGTTCCGTTAACTGTGATGATCTGTCCTGCAATTGCATGAATATTACTAGAAGATGTAATCTCCATTTTTATTGGGTTAGAGCCAGTAGGCAATTCTCCAAATACAGATTGATCTGGGGAGTGGATGGGCATTAAAATGGAGAATAGCAAAAGAGAAAGTAAACTTGTAACAGTTATTTTGATTGATAATCTCATTGTGTACCTTGCACCTCTAATCTTTTTGTGTATATCATAAACAACGATATGCAGATTATCAAAAAGATGATCACAGGCCATATGTGATTGAATTGTTCAGCTAGTGTCTGCTGATTATCTACTAGAACACTATCAAGAGAATTGATAGCATGTGATACTGGATTGATTTGATCTAGCATAATACCAAAACTAGTCTTTCTGAAGAGACTTGAAAAGAACATGGTAGGGGCTAGTAATATTAGAATGATCATTAAAGCCGTCATTATGCTGCCCTTAGAAGATTTCAACTTGGCAGAGATTGCAATCGAAAGTGACGAAATTGCTGCAACCAAGATGGTTCCAAATAGACCCACATAGAGAACTGCTGCAAGTGTAAGATTTGTACCAAGAGAAACTACCACAAGATACGGGATAGAAATGATATAAAATATAGTCCAGATGGAAAGTATAGAGAATAATTTTTGCAAGGCTATTTGTCTGTGTGTAATTGGTGTGAGAAGTATGCTTTCCATTGTACCAGCTTCCATTTCTCCAGATATGGTAGAAGATGCACTTGCAGCAGACATTACTATTCCCAAGGCAACTATGACCTCACCTAAGATGTAGATCATCTCTCCCTGCTGTAGTAGACTCAGTTCCTTGTCAGTCATAAGCAGATATGCAACTAGGCTGAAGATCAGTGATGCTGCAACAAGCCATGCGGCACCACGCCAAGAGTAAAAGTTTCCGTAAACCTCATGTCTAAAAAACTCAAGCATGTTGCTTTAGCACTCCTTTCTCTAACGAGTTCGTGGTATCCGCTGTTAATTTTATGAATATTTCTTCAAGATTCATCTCCCTTCTGATGATCTCATGTATTTCAAGTCCGTTTTTTTCAAAACTATCAACAAGCTCGTTTACAGAATCAAAGGTCTCATGGATAGTCACGTGTACTAATTTGCCATCTGCTTTTACTTCAGCTTGAAATGGCATGTGCGATAAAGCCTCTAGTGCATCACTAGAATTCAATATAGTAATCAGCAATCCCTTAGAGCCTTCCACACGTTTTCTTAGCTCATCTATTGTACCTTGGGCAACCAGTCTTCCACGGTTTAGTATTGCTACGTTTTTGCAAAGAGCTGAAACCTCATTTAGTGCATGAGATGACAGAAATATTGTGATTCCTTTATCATGGTTAAGATCAAATAATATTTTTTGTATGTCCTTCTGTCCTTTTGGATCAAGTCCAAGCGTAGGCTCGTCCAAGAATATGATTTGTGGATCATTTATCAGAGTCCTTGCAAGCCCCAACCTCTGCCTCATTCCTCTTGAATAATATCCAATAGGCACATGCGATTTTGATGCAAGTCCTACTTTTTCTAAAAGCTCTTTTGTTCGCTTCTTTGCAATTTGTGCTTCAATTTTGTATAATGCTGCAAAATAGTTTAGATATTCTTCTGCACCCATCCAGTTATAAAAGCCGGAACTCTCAGGAAAAAGCCCAATTATCTTCCGTATCTCTACACTGTCCTTGATAATATCAAATCCTGCAATTTCTGCTTTTCCGGAATTTGGCAAAATTAGTCCACATAACATCCTAATTGTTGTAGTCTTACCAGATCCGTTAGGACCTAGAAATCCAAAGATGTCACCTGCTTCAACATCCATAGTTAGAGAGTCAACTGCTTTGAATGTCCCGTAAACCTTTGAGAGGTTCGATGTTAAAATACTTGGATTATGGAGTTCCATCATCTTTTCCCTTCATCCTCAGTATCATCATTATGATCAGTATCATCAATCAATGGGTTCCTCTTTTTCCAGAGCAAGCTTACTATGATGCCTGCTATTCCAGCAATTATTAGTGTCAGGCTAACCCATGTGTTTGTTGCCATCTCTGTATCTGGAACGTCATACAAAAACATGAGGTATAGCCCACCAAAGAGTAGTATGACTGATAGAATTGCAGCCAAATATTTTATTTGCATGTGAATTTGTTTCAAATCATACCTCACTTTCTCAGCCACTGGAAGCTGTCTATTATTGAATTTGTCAAAGGATTATTCTGCTTGAACTCATTTCTTGGCCACGAGGATGTTATCACCATCGTGTGATCTTGGCCTTCAACGAAGGTCTTTGTTGACTCCATCTCAGATGTAGAGTTCTTCCACGTATAGGTGATGTCCAATGCATTGTTGCCTGTAACTGTGAGATGACCGAAATTGATGCGGCTGTACCCTTGCAAAGATGACGTAAGTGATGGTTCTATCTGTGTTATAACATATTGTTGTAGATTAGAGTTATCCGGTACATCCATGAGTTCGGCTGAAACAGTTCCTTGCTGCAGTCTTGCAATTAGCTTGCCTTGTTTATCCCCATGTACAACCTTGAAGTTGGTCGGAAACTGTATAGTATAGTAATTTTCTGGCATGTCTTTATTATCAAATATGTTCATTGCAACCGAGTTTGCAGAGTTTTGTTTTACGCTGGAATTGTTGTTAACATAAATTGTACTTGCAGCCGGCTCTACTTTTGTTCCTGCCTTGGGCAAGGAAGAGGACCAGAAGGTATAAAATGTAAATGCCACCAGAGCAGCAACTCCAATTAATGCCAAGAGAAATTGTGATTTACTCATATTCAATTGCAGTCATCTCCTTTAGTACCTCAGGTTCATTGTCTGCACTATAGCTAGAAACCGCTGGAGTTCAAAAAAGAATTGTATGCCTTTCTCGTTTATCCTAAAGATGTGGTTTTTCTTGTTTTTCATAGATATTACCATGCCTGCATCCCCTAGCCTCTGACACTCATCAAGTACTGCATAGTGTGAGAGATTTGCCCTTCGCGATATAGCAGATATTAGTGCTCCGTCTGATCCATAATCTATGAGAACCTCCAAAATGTCAGCAATTATGGCCATCTTGCTTCTGTATTTGCTAACTTGAAAGGGTCTCCTTTGCTGTGTTATAGTCAACATTTGAATTGTTTGAAAATAATTTTTATCGTATATTATAATTGAGGTACAATCAGCTAACAGTTAACAGGTATTGTACAGTAGAGTACTGGAAATAATGATCAATGAGAAATTATGAAAAGGTAAAGATTTTGTTAACACAAACTGCCCCATTTTTTCTACACATACAATCCACTGATTCATTTTACGCTGAAAATTTCTCATGAAAAATTTGTGTAAACCATTTTTCGCTTATTCTTAAGACGGGATAGATATCATCGAGAATCATTGCAAAACCTAAACAGAACAATTAGACAACCGTACCTCAATTATAATATACAAAATCTGATATCTATATTTTCGAGGTGAAAACAAAACAATGAACAAGAAAAACACACTCGCAGCAATACCACTAATGGCAATTGCAGTAATAGCTATTGGACTAGTCGGTATGTCACATAACGTATTTGCACAACCCACAAGTTCAAGCTCGGCAAACGTAGACCAGCAAGGACAACACGGTGGTCAGTACGGTGATCAGACTGGCGTAGACAAGAGTGGTCCTAAGGGTGCAGAATCACCTGAAAGTGGATCAGATAGCGGATCAGATAGCGCATCAGATACCGACAATCTGCAGCAATAAAACACATTGTGGAGTAAACCTTCTCCCCATCCTAGGTTGCTCCACCACGTCTCCTTTTTCCAGGTTTTTGTTAATTCTGTTCTAATGTTTCTGGAATATGATGTTTCACATTTGAATTCAGGTTTGATCTGATTTTCAATGCTAACTGTTGCCCGAAGTGTATTTATTTTGCAAAGTTAGCTAACTGCACCTATACTATCATTAGTCTTTATTATATCACATCTAACAGTATTGGTAGAGATCTGTTGCGAGATGATTACAATGAAGACGATTCGGAAAATAGAAGACGAATATATGAGTACATTCAAAAAAATCCAGGAGCTCATCTTAGAATGATTACAAGAGAATTAGGGTTAGCCATGGGTGCAACTCAGCACCATCTAGAAGTCTTGGAAAAATCAGGCAAAATAAGGTCCACCAAGTCTGGCATGTACAGGCATTATTATACAGTCGAGATACTTGAGATACATCATAAGATACTTGCATTTTTGAGGCAAGAGACATCACGAGACATACTGGTATTTCTTTTGGAGCACCCAGATTCTACACAAAAAGATATCATAGACTTCAAGGGATTCTCCCCTCCAACCATAAGCTGGCACATGTCAAGACTGGTTGAATCAGGCATTGTCAAATCCATAAGAGATGGTAGGACAGTCCGATACGAGTTGGCAATAGACCTGCAAAACATGGCATCACTTTTAAAAGAATACCACCCAAGCATCTGGGACAGACTATTGGATAGATTTGTAGACCTCTTCTTACAACTCTCGTCAGATGAAAAGGAAAAGGGGGATAAATAATGCTACACCAAATTTTGCTTGCTATTCAAGGATCACCTGAACTTGGAGGCGAACTTCCAGCCCTTCCAGAATCTCTGGACTTTGCAAGCGGTATATTTGCGGCATTTTTGTTCGCATTATCACTTTTTGCCTACAGACGCACAAATCTGAAAAGGCTTCTTTTTGTTTCCGCTGCATTTGGGCTCTATTCTATTAGAGCCGTACTGCCAAGAATGGACATTATTCTACCAAACCTGCAGATTACTACAATAGCAGACACTCTCATTTCCATACTAGGTTTTGTAATACTTGGGCTGTTCTTTTTGGCAATAGTGAAAAAGAATTAGTGATTTTAATGGCCTGTGTGCATCATACTAGATCATAAACACCACAATTGCAATAAGCTGTGAAATAGAAAGAGAGTTTAAAGAAAAAATTGAGATGGAATACGTTAAGCAAGGCTTAATTTATTATTTTATTATCTTGTTGTCACTTAGATAATGTAGTGCATCTCCAAAGTCTTGTATGTTTATTGTTCCATCAATTATCCACTTGATATTTTTCATCACCCATTGTGGCACATGATCTCCACTCAATCCAAACATATGAAGCATCTCAGAATCTGAGATTGATTTATTAGAGTATCCGCCCCATTCTTTGATCGATTCCATCAAGTCTAGTTTATTTGATGTTGACAATAGTTGCGGGTTTGTAGACTGTAGATTCAATGTAGCGCCTACGGTGGAATCATTAACTAGAAGTTGTTTTTGCGATGGTGGCGTAGTGTTTAGCTGTTGTATTGGCGGACTCGAAGTTGCTTGCCATGCATTGATTACATAAACATCACGCGAATAGAGGTCATAACCCCATGTCCTGATTCCAATATTTGATACAGGCATTGGTTTTGCAAAAGTACCATGGAATGTAAGGAGTATCTTATTGTCAACAACGGTAGTATTTACCGTGACTGGTCCAAAAAAATGGTGAGGGTCTACTATCTGCAATGGTTGTGTCGCATCCCAAAATATTGCTGTATCAGCACCTGCAATTGATGCATAGTTTCCACGCATATTTGTAACAAGAGAGACATGTTTTACAGATTGTAGTCCATTGTCACCATATAGTAATACTTTGATGACAAATGGTTCCCCTACCTGAATCGTGCTGAATATCCCTGTATTAGTATAGTTTGGAAGTTTGTAGTTATTTGCATTTATTGTAAGAGGATATTCATTTTGTGCAAATCCAGTAGTAAACGATGGCGCAAAGCCAGGAGTACTTCCCCCTACTGCTGATTGAACAGTAAATACTACAAAAGTGGTAAAGTGTAAAGTCCAGACATGCAGATCTGAGCCTACATCAATTTTGCAGTCGGTTAAACCTGATGGTATCCCTGTTGCGTCATCCGTACTACAAACTTGTGTAATTTCCGTGAATGGTCCACCATGTGTAAAACCAATTCTCTTTCCTGCATTTCCTGAAAAGTCCAATTCTACTGCCTTACTGAGTGTCAATTTTGCCGAGCCAAAACCTACCTCTATTTTTGCAGCAGGTAAGGTTCCTTGAGGCAAAGACACCGAACTGATAGTTGCAGTATTGATAGTACCTTTCCATGAGCTTGAACCATTTATTACAATATTTTTTGGCAAGAGGATCTGAACATTTCCATTTGTACTGTTGGCCTTGACAGTTAATGCGTTATTGAGAGTAACTGAATTACCATCAGATTTCTTGACTAGGATGTTGGAGTAGTTTATTGTAGTGTTGGTAACTGTTGAAGGGATTTTTATAGTTGACAGATTAGTGTTGGAATTAGCTATCATCAATTGTGGCGTGGTTGGATTGACTGTTACCGTGGCAATAGAATTATCAACCAGGGCTTGATTCTGGCCTGTTTGGACAAATCGTATTATTCTGTTGTTGCCCGAGTCTGACACCCAGAGATTACCTGACTTGTCAAATAAAAGTCCGTTTACATCGTTAAGAGAGCTTGCTGAAGGATTGGCAAACCCGTTGTTTATTCCATTTGATGTAAAATTTGCCTGGCCAAACACAAGTGATGCTGCCATTCCGTTTGAAAACGATGACTTGTATTCCAGTACACGATTATTGCTGCCGTCTGCAACCCAGAGGTTTCCAGACGAGTCAAATGCAATGTTGCTGGGGTTATTGAGCGTATTATTGGACGTACCGACAGTATTTGTAGTAAAAGATGATTGTCCCAAGACTAGGCTTGCAGCCATATTATTAGTAAATGGTGTGGAATATCGTAGTATGCGATTGTTATTTTGATCTGTGACCCAGAGATTTCCAGACGAGTCAAATACCAAGCTAAAGGGGTTGTTCAGTGCAGTTGCATTAGTTCCAGAGGATGTTTGAGTAAATGTTGAATGACCAAGTACAAGAGATGCTGCCTGGCCTGTTGTAAATGGAGGTGAATATTCTAGTATGCGATTGTTGCCTTGGTCTGAGACCCACAGATTTCCATGCGAATCAAATGCAAGAGCATCAGGTGTGTTAAGTGTTGTTGTGTTTGTACCAGTACCACCAGTTGTAAAAGATGATTGTCCAAGTACAAGAGATGCTGCCTGGCCTGTTGTAAATGGAGGTGAATATTCCAGTATGCGACTGTTATCTTCATCTGCCACCCACAGGTTTCCTGAGGAGTCAAATGCAAGTGCAGATGCAGCACGTAATGTGGTCGAAGTCGTACCAAATCCACCTGCTGTAAAGGACGACTGTCCCAGTACAGTTGTGGCATTTGGGCGGTTAAAGCCAAAACTTGATGAGGAGTAATTAAGAATTCTGTTGTTACTACTATCGGCAACCCAAAGATTTCCTCCAGAATCAAACGTAATGCCGATTGGGCCATTAAGCGAACTTGAATTTATTGGTGTATTTATCATGGTGGTAAATGAGGGCTGACCTACCACAAACGATGAGTTTTGATTGGTCACAAATGCATAAGAATAGTGAAACTGTAAAAAGAATAGAGCCAGAATAGAGGCTTGAAATATGACAATCCAATAGTTGTTACGGTTTGTTCTGATGGCAAAAGTAAACTTCTTCCCTCCCCTAAGCACATTTTTTTGCTGGGATATCACCTACTATCATTTTTCGGTTTTAAGAAATATAAAATTTAGCTTTCCGTGAAATTATGACGACGCTGATAACTGCCAATATTGAGACAATACCTGTAAGGGGACCAAATTCCGGAACTGAGGGAATAACTTTGGAAAGCGAGGTAATGGTTATTGTATGTGTAGAAAAGTGTGGGATGGATATGAGAATCTGTGCACCACTCTGTGTAACAAGTATAGCAAAGCGAGGCGGGCCAGAGCTTGTGGGATGCAGTACATCAGCAACACTTGCAGCAGGTTCTATTGGCTGTCCATCATACATTATGTGCAGATATTTTACGTTTCCAACATCTATTGTAGTACTGTTAAGATTTATCAGTATGACCTTGGGACCGCTCTGACTGGATGCACTGACAGTCATGTTTACAGCATCAGTGGTGGAATTTTCAACCTTCAAGACAACATTGTTATCAATAGATTTTGCAGTAACATTTCCTGTTCCAATATCTGCCTGTGCTGCAATGGTCTGGTTTGTCTTTGCTTCTGCTATATCGGATAGATCATGTTCTGTTGCATGGCGTGTTGCATTAAGATTATTGTTCTCGTTTTTGATTTCTTTATCTGAATTTTCAGTCTCTGCTTGATGCTCAGCCTCTGTCTTGTTAGCATTTTCTGTTTCATGTTCTGTCTGGTTTTGATTTTTGTTTATTGCTTGATTTTCTATCTGGTGTTCAGATTCGGTCTGGTTATTTTCTGGGTTAGACTGTACACTGCCTTCGGTCTGGTTGTATTTCTTATCATCAGGTCCGGTGTAAAGAGGATTACTTTTAACATTACTTTCTAACTGGTGTTCTGATTGATGATTGCTCTCTGACTCGTTATTTTGTGTATTTGTGGTTTGGTTGCTTTCTTGAAATTGTGATCGGTTCTGTGAGCTATGCTCACCCTCCGTACTTGTCTTTTGATTGTCTGAGCTGTCGCCCTCGTCAGCAAATACCACTCCAAACAGGCCAGTTTTGACAGGATCTAGAATCGTGGTAACTTGTTTTTGTGGCACCTGAAAAACAGATGATGTTCCATGAAAACCTAAAAATAAAATAGCTACTAAAATAAGGCTCAGAATGCCCTTACTTGCCATGTTTTAAACTTACTTCAGTTGTCTTCTTAAAGATTAGCATACAATCATCCAACGTACGGCATTTATCTGGTGTTCCAGACTGGACATCTGAAATGCACAAGATGTGACTCATCGTACTGGAGACAGAACTGCTCCTTTTTCAAGTCATGTGACAGTATTGCAGAAATCGAAACAATTCCTACCTTGATGAACTTGGATGAAGACATGGCTGCCAGTATGCTTCCTTGTCTTGTCCAAAAGTAGCTATTTGCAGAGTTTTTTGAGTCACATAGATCCTGCCCTCAAATAGATACTAAAGTATTGATTTGAACAGTTCAAGATCATATTGAATATTCCATTATGTGATTTTACACTGTGCTGTTATTCCCTTGACAGTAACGTAATACGTGTATGCCAAAATTGCTATTGAAACTAGACGTAGCGGAATCTCATAGTTTGTAAGAAAGGCAGTAGCTGTTCCACCGACCGCACCAAATGTAGATATTACTGCAAATCCAATCGATCCACAACTGCAAGCTCCCGCTCCTGCACCAATTATGAAACCTAAAAATCCAGAGCCAGATTTTCTGACACCGATTCCCATCATACGAATTCGATAGATACTAAGACTGATTACAATACTAGATAGAGCAGATACTATTACAATCAATGTAAAACTGATGCTTGCAGAAAATGGCACATAGAATATGAATTTGGGTGAAAAGAAGATAAACTCTGAAACTATTGACAATGTAAAAAACAGGGAGAAAAAAATGGATGCTGATAATGCAAGGTATTTTTTGTTTGAAAAAACTAGTTCCAGTGCCTGTCTTTGCAATCCGACTAGATAGGGACTGCAGATTATTTAACGATATTTCCAAATCCTATAAAACATTTTGAACGTTCAAGATTTTTTGATCAATTTGGAAAAAAACTTAAATGATAAAAAAAGATCTGCCTTGCAGAAATGAAAATTGCTTTATCGATTATAATGTTTTCAGTTTTAGTTGCAGGTACTTCATACGCTTTTGCTCAAACTATGCAAGGTTCAATGCCTGCAATTGATAGCATGAAAAATAGTTCCATGAATGGAAACATGTCTAATTGGGGAAATAAAACTATGATGAATGAAGGTGCCATGATGGCAAGTGGAAACATTGACCTTTCAAAAGCATCCCCAGTTCTAGGTTCTCCAAATGCCCCTGTTACAATTATAGAGTTTGGTGATTACCAGTGTCCAAAATGTGATGCTTGGTTTAAGAACGAAGAGCCTACGATAAAGGCAAATTATATCGATACAAACAAGACAAAATTGTATTTTGTTGACTTTCCATATTTAGGGGCAGATTCACCTGTAGCAGCACAGGCTGCACATTGTGCAGGAGATCAGAACAAGTACTGGGAGTATCATGATTATCTATATTCCAATCAGGGAGCAATACAGAGCGGATGGGCCAATTCAAATAATCTCAAATCATACGCTATAACCCTAGGTCTTGATGCAAGCAAATTCAACTCTTGCCTTGATTCTGGCAAGTATGCAGATAGCGTAGCATACAACAAAGACATTGGTTCATCAAAAGGGATACAGGGAACACCTGCATTTTTCATAGTTGGCTCATCTGGTTCCATGCAAGAGATAATGGGACCACAGCCAGCAGCTATATTTTCTTCAACAATTGATCAAATCAGTACTCAACCAGTACCAGAATTTGGTTCCATTGCATCTTTGATACTTGTTGTTGCGTTAGTATCAATAATTACAGTATCTGCAAAGACCAGGCTGCGATTCATTCCAAGATCATAAAGAAGAATTATTGAATACTAAGATTGCATTAATTGTAGGTGTAATTTTGATTATTAGTAACATTTTCATTTCTTACACGTACTGGACATACATGCTTTAAAAAATTGGTGTAGGATTCTGCTAGTGTTTTAGTGTTGATTTTATTCCTAAAGACTCGTTGGGAGAGTTATTCAATCAGTTTAATTCTCTACCTATAATTTCGTCAAAAAGGTATTAGACGGGCCCTTGAGGGGTTTTGTTCACTTAGTTTAGTTCCCTCCTTTAAAACATGAATGAATTAATTTTAGTTCAAGTTCGGTGATCAAGACTTCTAGGTTTGATAATGCATGAGTTGTTTTTCCTCGAGCATTGTGTGTAAATTATAGACTGCCCGATATACCTCGGATTCGGTTCTTGCCCCAACGCATACAAGCTTACCTGAAACAAAGATCAGTGTCACTGTTTTAGGATCTATCATCCTATGTATAACACCTGGGAATTGTTCAGGTTCATACATACTTCTTGGAAGACTTCTAGCAGCAAGCGCCAAGTGAACTCCACCGCCAAGATTGACAGACGCAACAATATTTTGGATTGTTATGACAGCATCATTTTTTATTTTTATTTTTGTCTTTCGAAGTTTTTGTATTACAGTATTTATTGCAGCTATTGCATCCTTTTCGGATTTTGATCCAGTACAAACAAATTTGCCAGAACTAAAGATAAGAATAGCAGTTCTAGGAGTTTTTAATCTAAAAACTAATCCTGGAAATTGAGCTGGATTGTATTCAGATTCCGGAAATGCTTTGGTGATTTCTACAAGATCAATTCTTTGATCAATTGATGCAGAAGCAACGACATTTACTATATCAACAATAGGTTTTGTTTGCGGCATCTACGTGAGTGTGATATTCTATCATATATATCCAGATATATAATATGTAATCTACTAATATCACAATAACTAGGAAAAATTTTGTTATTTTTGCTTTATTCTTTATAACAAATATTTTGTAGATTACGAATTAATAATGATAATGTAGTTACCCTTTATCTTTATACAACTTTACGGACCTAGCAATAAGATTCACACAGATTAAATAAACTATGAATGAAATTGATTGCGCCAAAACAGATGAGGCATATGCTTCATAATTACTAGTTAAAAGATAATATTGTAATATCCATCTACATACAACATAGATTATTTCACTCAATCCCAATGAAGTAATAATTTTGAATAGGTCTGTTTTCAGCCTAGATTTGTCTAACTTACCTGATTCTAAGAGATATTTTTTATTATTGTCAATATAAAAAAAGCCTGAAAAAGCTGCATAGTAAACTGACAAATCAATTACAAGAGTTAATGAACTATTGACATATTTTGCTTGAAGTGAGAATATTTGTGCAAATATAGCAGAAATTATAACAGATGCAAGAAATGCAAGAAAAATGTTTTTGTTTAGCTTCAGATATTCCCTATAATGACTCTTCATACACTAGTTTTTTCATATGTTGCAGATAAATCAAACATTAGATTAGATGCATTTCAGAAATGCTGAATAGTTATCACAATTTGTAGCTAAAATCAAAATAAGATTTTTCTACTAGAGATACTGATAAGACTAATATGATAAGATTGAGTGATCTGAGAGCCTGTAAAAATTGCCACATGGTATATTTCAAGACCCCGTCAGAAAAGTGTGCACACTGTAACGCTACTACACAACAAGAAGAAGTAAAATTCGATTAGGACTAGACATAGTAAATCTCTAATCTTTACTATGCTTCCAGCTATTATTATATTGGATTAGTATGCGTAACTTAGTATGTGTAACTTACTAATTTTGGTCAAACTTGAACAAGCATATAAAAATCACATGTATCAATAAAACTATGGAAATTATCTTTTCATATAGAAAATTTCATATAATTTTTCCATAATCACGACTAAAATTTGAATCTTATATTATGATGTTATTTTATATCATAATGATCAGATAACGCATTTGAACATGATAGCAGAAGCGCTAACAATTGGAGCAATCATAACCTTTTGTAGTCTTCTTACATGGGTTGCAATGAAGAAATATCAACCAAAAATTGAAGCTAGGCTTGATGAAATCGAAGATAATAGTACAGGTTTAAAAATAACAGAAAAAAGACACAAGTAACTTTTTAATTATTACAATTAGATGATTTATTTCATTTTCTTATTTACACTAGTCAAAACGTAGAACGAGATTTAACTTCAAGCAATATAACAATAATTTATTGAATCAGCTAGATCTCAAGTCTGCAAAAATATGATACTTGGCTGCAATATTATCTGTTCTTTTGGTTGGCTCCATCTCTACACTTTCAAAACTAATTCTTTCAAACATAAATCCATTATTGTTAGCATCATTAGTTTATCTTTTAGCTTTTTTAGCTTCTGTATCACTGACAAGAAAATCCGTGTTAAAACCAATAAAGAAGAAAGATTGGTATTTTATCTTAGTTATATCCGGTTTTGGCTCCAACTCTATTACTTATGGACCTAACAAAAACTACTGCTTCTGATGCATCCATTTTGTTAAACGGTGAGACTGTGTTCATAGTTTTATTTGCAATCCTACTCTTTAAAGAGAAACTCGAGCCTTTAGGTTATCTTGTAATAATATTAGTGTTAATTGATGTCATAGTAATTACAACGAATCTTGAATTTTCAAATTTTCTTTCTGATTTAAAAAAGGAAGGGAATTTACTTATTCTTTCAGCTGCCATATGTTACGCATTAGATAATAATCTAAGCAGAATTGTCTCTCACAGAGTAGACATCTCAAGATTAGTTCGACTAAGATCCATAATCAGGGCGGCATACTCTTTGTTACTGTACTGTTATCAAAGATACCCACCAACATAACACCTTCAGAAATCCCAAATATTCTTTTTCTCGGAATTCTAGGTTTTGGATTTTCACTTTATTTCTTTTTGCACAGCCTTAAGCGAATAGGAACAGTAAGAACAATACTAATTTTTTCTACATCATCAATATTCGGTCTTGTCTTTGCAACAATATTCTTGCATGAGCCTATTGGTACATATCAGTTAATTGCCATTGCAATTATACTGTTTGGTATTCATCTTATTGCAAGAGAAGGACAGGAATCTACAAAGGTTTAGGAGATTGAGATATGTTTACTCCACCCTTTCGCGTAGCAAATCCATATGCAAATGATGTCAAAATGATTCCTGCGGCCAATGTAGCACCTACCCACACAGGCAGAACATCTACATGCATCAGTATTCCATAGGATTCACCCGTGGCTACAAGTAGTGCAACCCCACTAAGAGCATATGACATGTATCGAAATCCTTTGGTATGGAATATCTTAGAAAGTGCAGATCTTAGCAATACACTATCAAGAGTATCAATTGGAATCATCCCTAATGCAAAAAATCCCGCAAGGAATAGTGCCACTTGAACTCCCATTGTTGCAGAAGCTACAGCTGATAAGCTGATCGCTGATATCTGTGTTGCAGTATCAAAACCTAATCCAAATACAAGACCTGTAACAAATGCCGAACCGGAAGTACCCAGCATACCAGTTTTAGACAAGATTCTACTTGCAAGTATCGCAGAGCTGCTTTTACCCCATCTCTTCATAGAGTAAATATTTACTACCGCTATTGTTCCAAGAGCAATTGCTCCAATTATTCCTCCCCAAAATGCTAAATTGTTAAGATTAATGAACCCGCCAACTAGGTATATGATAAAGATCATTTCTACTAACACGGATGTCATATGACCGGAACTGAATGAAGCTCCTATCCATCGTGACTTCTTCATAGCATTATGTAATCGAACAAGATTATCGATAGCTGTTATATGATCAATATCTACCCCATGGCGTAATCCCAAAATAACCATAGTTGGAATTGATAAAAATACAAAAGGCCACACATCCATTATGAGAAACCTCCAAAAAATGTACATGATAGTATTACAAAATTTGGTAGGAGTAATACTATTTGCACAAACAAGCTGTGAAATCTTTGTATAAAAATATGTCCTAAAAAAACGTAAACTACAAAATTTTACACATACAACAATACGTAAACTGCAGAATCGTTTTCATACAAATCAAATCAATTTCCTATTGACTGTTCAAATTTTTAAACATACTATGTAGATATAGAATTTACTTTATATAATAATTTCAACTAATTAAAACTACTAGTGACAGATTGGACTTCCATGACAAGAACGATCAGTGCCTGCAGTAGCAAGTCCACTTACATTAGCTCCAGTAAGATCCGCACCAGCTAAAATGGCGTATGAAATATCCGCGTATTGAAGATTTGTGTCAGATAGGTTTGCACCTGTAAGATCAGAGGCGCGCAAGTTTGCATTTGACAAGTCCGCTTTTGAAAGATTAACATTTGTAAAACTTGATGTTATTGCCCTAATACCTGAGAGATTTGCACCTGTGAAATTAGCATTTTGAAAATTAACAGAGCCAAATGCAGAACCCTGTAGATTTGCACCTTGAAAATCTGCTCCGACGAGAGTGGCATGATAAAAGTCCATATTTTGTGCGGTAATTCCGTCCAATTTTGCACCAGACAAAACTACAGAGTTGACGCTAGCGCCAGCCAATTGTGCACCTACAAGATTTGCTCCTGAAAGATTAGTGCCATACAAATTCGCACCCTGAAGATTTGCTCCTGAAAGATTTATTCCAGATAGGTTAAGAAATGAAAGATCAACACCATGTAAATCACAATTAGACCAGTCAGTATTTTGTGATGGTTTTCCAGAACATGATTTGGCAGTTTGTGTATTAGAACCAACATAACCTGAATCGGCATAAACTGAGAATGTTGAGACAGAATTGCCAGATATTACTACAAGTAACAAAACGGCTATTGTTCCAGCCCATAACAGTGAAGCATTTTTTGAACTTGTTTTCATTGTAAGCACCAATTGGATCAAATCTTTGTATAAAAAGATGTCTTGAAAAAACGTAAACTACAAAATTACTCTTACAAAGTTATACGTAAACTGCAAAATTATTTTTTTTCATAGCAAAATTCTGTTTCAAGAACATGGATATATGAAATATTTTCTGTTCAATAAAATTGGAATAAAATATTGATGTCATTAGAAAATATTATCTAGTAGAATCGTAATTACACGGTCTGATGGATTATCACCATTTTCATGGAAAGAATATTCCTCACATAGAAGTAAATCCTGATATGAAAATCGATGATCTCGTAGAAATTTATGCAAATTCAGGTTACAATGCAAGACAGCTTGGTGAAGCTGCAAAATTGTTTAGAAAAATGATTGAAGATGATGCAACAATATGCCTCACTATTGCAGGTGCAATGACTCCAGTTGGATTTGGAGGTTTGTTTAAATCTCTTATTGAGAAAGGATTTGTTGATTGGATAATTTCTACAGGTTCCAATTTATATCATGAAGATCATTTTGCATGGAATTTACCTGTAAAACAAGGACATTTTGAAGTGGATGATATGATTCTATATCAAAAAGATATTGTCAGAATTAGAGATGTCTACATCAAAGGTGAAGAAACACTCAAGGAACAAGATAAAATCATACATAAAATGTTTGAAAAGAATTTAATTGAAAAACCATTTACTACAGCAGAATTTGCAAATTGGATGGGCAAATACTCAAAAGAGTATTCAAAAAAACCAGAAAAAAGTTTTGTTGTTTCTGCATATGATTATGATGTACCCCTCTACATTTCGACATTGAAGGATTCTTCACTTGCCCTTGATTTAGCTCCTCTTAGGCTTGCTAACAAACCATTTTCATTAGATTTTGTGAGGGAAATAATTGAACAGGCAGCAATTTTGTATAATTCAAAAAAGGCAGGAATTGTGGAAATTGGCGGAGGCGTTCCAAAAAATACGGCACAACAGACCGGTCCACTATTAGACCAAATATTGGGATTGGGTCATGGCGGACAAAATTACATCATTCAGATTACTGATGCCAGACCCGACACAGGAGGCTGTCTGGAGCTACATTACAGGAAGGAAAAAGCTGGGGTAAGGTAAAAGATTCTCATGAAGACGTCATCGTAGTGTATGCAGATGCCACAGTAGCATTTCCAGTTTTATGTTTATACGCACTAGGCATGGAAAGCCCACGAAAGCCAAAACGATTATACAAAAAATTAGAACAATATTACAAGGAATTATCTGAAACTTATTTTAACAAAAAGAAATTAAACCATCCATAAAGAGCAGAGACTTGTCTCTTTTTGCAGTTTGAAAAATAATTATTTTAGAGGATCAATACTGCTGCAGCAAACACTGTAGTCCATCTTCCTTTAGAATTTCCAACTGCACTCTGAGTGATATTCCTAGTTTTGTATATCTGTCCAGATACTTTCCACTGTTGTCTTTTCTGATCCCAATTCTTATCTGCATCAAATGGTATTCCTAATGAAGAGGCTAACATCTGAGCTGCTATATCTTCTGCATAATCACCAGCCTCTTTTTCTGTTTCTCCAAATGATTGATACTCAGATAGATATCCCCATTTTTTCTTGTCTGCGGGTTCTGCTAATCCTACTGAAGCTGCCATCAACCTATGAGGCTCATTAGATTGTTGTCGTGCGTAGATTACGAATTGAACGCTACCAGGGCGAATCAATTTCAAACCTTCGGTACGTGAAATTACTCGCGCTCCAGGAGGAAATATGCTCGAAATCAATACCAAATTCGTGTTTGGAATACCTGCATCACGTAATGCAAATTCAAAGCTTGTGAGTTGGTCTTGATGTACTCCTTTACCCCTAGTAAGGAATATTTTTTTTGGAACTAGATCTAGCATCATCTTCAATTAAACTACAAATATTTAAAATCTCTCTAATCTCAACAAATAAAATTTCAAGAAATTTATACTACGAGGTAAATTAGAAGAGGATGAAAGGCAATGATAGACCAGTAAGAGACATCATAATAAAAAATGGGGATGATCTTCAAAACATATTCAATCAGATGTCAACATCTGGCGGGTTTGAATCAAGAAGCCTTGCTGATGGACTGGAAATTCTCTCAGCAATGATTAACGATAAACAATGTCTAAAATTTCTCTCGTTTGTTGCAGCAATTACATCCACTGGTCTTCGAGGAATAATTGCAGATATGCTCAAGAACAAGATGTTTGATGTTGTTATTACTACATGTGGAGCACTTGATCATGACATAGCAAGATATTTTTCAAATTATTTAGAAGGATCATTTACTCTTGATGATTCAGAACTTTTAGAACAAAATGTTCACAGATTAGGAAATGTGCTTGTTCCCCTAGAAAGCTATGGGCCCATAATTGAAGAAAAGATGCAAGAATTCTTGGAAGAAGCTTACAAATCAGGTAAAAAAGAAATGTTCACTGCAGACATTACTAGAATGATAGGTGAAAATCTGGGAGATGGCTCATTTTTGTATTGGGCATATAAGAACAACATACCAGTAATAGTACCAGGAATAATGGATGGAGGAGTAGGCAGTCAGATCTGGCTTTTTACTCAAAAACACAAGGATTTCAAACTAAATGTGGTAGGAGATAGCGATCTCTTGTCTTCGCTCATTTTTGAGGCAAAGAAATCTGGTGCTTTTATGTTAGGTGGCGGAATATCAAAACATCATACTCTTTGGTGGAATCAATATAGAAATGGTTTGGATTATGCTGTCTACATCACTACGGCACAAGAATTTGACGGAAGTTTGAGTGGAGCACTTGTAAGAGAGGCTATTTCATGGGGCAAGGTAACTCAAAATGCAAAACAAACTACGATACATGCAGAAATAACAACCATTTTACCATTCATCTATTCAGCACTACTTGCCAGAATAAATAGATGAAAAATATGAAAGATTTTCTAATCACGATTTCATAATTCAATAATAATGGTGAGATGGTCGTTGCATCTTACCAAGTTTGTCAAAATGATCGTGAGGTTGGTTACCTCGTGCATGTGAATGTGTTTTTCCATCACCATGAGTATGAGTATACATTATAGGTTGTTTCATGATAACTTCATCCACATGTATCAATAATGATGCTACTTCAGAAGCTGTTTTTATTACCTGTTCCTTGACTGCAAGTGGTTCGATAACATCCTGCGAATACATCTCTCGAACTTTTCTTTCAATTGCATCCACTCCATACCATGAATGAATACGCCCATTGTTATGTTCAGAGTTTTTATTTCTTAACTGAACAATTGTATCAACCATATTCATTCCTGAGTTTCTAGCAATTGTTAGTGGAATTTCTTCAAAGGCTTCAGCAAAATTTTGAATCACAATCTGTTCTTTCCCTTCTATTGAAAGTGATCTTTTTCTAAGCTCATTTGCAATAATCATTTCAGTAGAACCTCCACCAACTACTATAGACGGATTGATAAAGAAATCTTTGAGAACTATTATAGCATCAAGTACCGTACGGTGGTATTCATCAAGCATTCTCTTGGAATTTGCTCGTAATAGTATAGTGACTGATTTTGGATTTTTACATCCTTCTACAAATACCATCTTATCATCACCTACAAATTTCTCATAAACTTTACCTGCAAATCCCAGATGTTTTTCAGATATATTGTCAAGATCAGTCACTGTCAAAGCACCTGATGCTTTTTCCAACCAATGGAGGTCATTTTCTTTTACCCTACGAAGCGATATTATGCCTGCCCTAGACAGGTAATTTTGGGCCGATCGACTAATTCCCTTTTGGGAAACCACAAGATTTGCACCTGAATCAATTATTTTTTGGACTTTTCTCTTTATGTCATCACTTTCTTTCAAAATGTATGCTTGCATTTCTTGCGGAGAGCTAATTACAATCTCTGCATCAGTCTTTGTTCTTTCATCATCAAGCTCTACATTGATTAGAAGAATGTTTGAGTTTTCAATCATCCTTGGCATTCCAGAATAATCTATTGTTTTGTCAATAACCACCCCTCTTACCAGTTGGATATCTGAAGTATTGCCAGGTTTTTCTTCTATTTTAATATCATCTACTTCAACTGTACGATTTACAAAATCTGCAATTGTACAAAATGCGTCAGTTACTAGTTTTGCTACATATTTATTTTCGCTAAATACAGAGATTGCCTTTGTTCGCAAGCATGTTTCAGCCAACTTGAGCATGACTTCTTTATTTGAATAATGAGAAACTTTTGCAATTGATTTTACAATATCAAGTGAATATTCAGTCGCTTTCCTGTATCCTGCCTCAATTGTAGAAGGCGACATACCCAGATCCAGTAATTTTCCCGCCTTTTCAAGCAAAGACCCAGCCAAAATAACTACCGATATTGTTCCATCACCAACTTCATTGTCAACAGAATTTGAAGCATCTATCATTGCCTTGGCAGCAGGGTGTTCAACGTCGATTTTACGCAACATCGTAGAGCCATTCTTTGTCAAGGTAGCTTCACCCAAAAGATCAATGTAGATTTTTTCAAACCCTCTAGGTCCAAATGAGGTTTTGATAAGATCAGCAATTAATTGTCCAGCAAGTAAATTGTATCTTCGCGTTTCTTCGCCTACAGAGAATTGTGTACCTTCACCAAGTATGCCATCTGTAAAACTCATGTAGATATAAAGGATTTAGTAATTATAAAACTTCTGATCAGCAAGATTTCAAATTCTAAAAAATTGAAAAATGCGAATTATACAATATTTACTGATGAGTTTTGAGTTGTAGACGTTATTGGAGAATTTTTCTCAGTAAAAGATCGAAGGATGTCAGTAACATGTTCTGCCAGAGTCACAATTTCAGAAACAGAGTTAGCAAGTATTCTTACAATAATGCCAGAATTATTGGGTAAGGTAGAGCAACTAGCCAAAAAAGAGGCATTTACAGCTGAATTGATTTTATCCACAATCATTTCTACAGATATAGAATCTCTAATTATGTAAATTGTCAAAAATATGTCTTTTCCTCCAAATATTGATTCAAAATTTGCCTTGTCTTTACGACTCAAGTTCATGACATCTGTGAAAAGTATCTTACCATTCCTACTAGCTGAAGTACGAAGAAAACAAAGATCAAAATCAAATTTTTCGCCAGATGCAATACAACCTGCCTATATGATCTCTGAATAGATGAGAATGGCATCTTTTTCAACTTCAAGATTTACTTCTTGATAAAACTAGATGATTTGAATGGGATAATCTGGTGTGGAACAAATTCCAGATAGCTACCTTCTTGACTGAGTATGTCAATGTATTAAGAAGCATAGCCGTTTTCCATCTTGTAAATTTTGGTTGCTGATTGAGTCGTGATTCTTGCGGTAGAATTTTTTCCCATTACAACATTAATTTTCTGTTCATCGCCTTGCAGAATACCTCCAGAAGATGACATTATGTAGATATGAGCAAAATACGGATTTTAGAATCAGGATACATTGCTTTTTGAATTAAAAACGGTGCTTTTGATGACAGTGATTTGATATATGTTTTAGAATCATCATTTGTATGAAGTTCTATCCGTATAACACCATTTTGACCTGGCATTTTGAATTCTTTATTTACATAGTTTTTGAAAATGTCTGGAATGAGTGAATTCATCTTGTTTGATCCTTTTTGACAATAGGTTTTTTGTCAAACAGTATTGATTTTATTATGTGTTCAGCAAGTCATCTAGTCCTTCACCGGTTTGACAATTAACAAATACGTATGGTTTCTCTGCTCGCATTTTTTTGCATCTTTTTTCATCATAGCAAGATCTGCTCCCACGTGTGATGCAAGATCAATTTTATTGATCACAAGCATGTCACAACTCTCTATTCCCAGTCCGCCTTTTCTAGGATATTTGTCTCCACCAGCTACATCTACTATGTAAATTAAATAATCTGCGAGAGCTGGACTGAAGGTAGTCATGACATTATCACCTCCACTTTCAATTATGATCATGTCAAGAGTGGGATCTTTCTTTTCTATTTCATCAATTACAGCCAAATTTATCGTTGGATCTTCGCGTATTGCAGATGCGGACAACCTCCAGTAGCTATTCCTATAATCATATTTTCAGGCATAACTTTTAGTTCTGTAGAAAGTATTCGTTGCATTCGTTCTGCGTCTTCTTTTGATATAACATCGTTTGATATTATGCAACATCTGTAACTTTTACTTCAAAACTAGTAATAAAAAATGGTTTGAAAAAGAAATTACTCCCAGTCAAAAATTGCAGAAAGATTGGCAAGAAAAATATGCTCTACAACAACGCAGTTCCAAAAATAGAGATTGATCCTGAAACCCACAAAGTTACAGTTGATATGAAGTGAATCACATCAGAGCCAGCACAAAAATTGTCCTTGGCTAGACTGTATCATTTGTTTTAGTTCGACAATCGAAAATCAATATATTTTTATATTTACTAATCATATACTAATTCATGACTCCAGTCAAGACACGCGATGAAGTTGAAAAAGCTTCTAGAAAAATAACAGAGTCACTATATGGTACTGAAATCCAAGATTTCAAGATCAGAGAACTCTTTGCTTTACCAGAAAAGGGCCCTCAAGACTCATGGGATGTACAAGTGACTTTTCTGTTAAACAAATTGAAACACACCGTAGATTTGGTTATTCAACAGAAAGATGGGCACGTAACCAATACAAGATTAATTGATACAATGGTTCCCTTATAGGACCATTGCCAAAAATATTTTTAATTATTTTTAAACAATAGATTTTATCACATTCCTACAATCGTATCATCTCCAGAAAACTATGTGATTTTATTTAAATACTAATTAAAGATTTTTAATGCAACTCATTGTTCAAATCATATGCCCAGTCAAGGATATGGAACAATAGGACTAAAACCTGCCATCATAACTACACTACAAAAAGCCACTGATGAATACTATCCTGGAATGTTCCTACCTAGTGCTTTGATAATTATGATGAATGAGATAAAACGTGAATACTACGAGGTTGGAATGCATAGCATAAAGATTGACTTTTCAGGTCGATACACATCATTAACAGTCAGATCAGATGTGAAGATATGGTTTGAGGAAAACTATAAGATATTAAAAGAAAAATATGAAAAAAAATACAAGGCTAATAACTTTACAAAATTTGCAAGCATTTTCATGCTCAACATGTTTGAATCTAAAGCAGTATCACAAAACAACATGATTAGATTAAAGGAGGCAGACTTTAACTGGTTAAAGTCAGAATATAACCAAAGAAAAAAAGAATACGAGTCAAAATATGGTGTAAGAACATTCGAACACTTTGCAGACATATTTCTAAAGGAGATACTTGAAAGAATCAATTCTGCAAAAAAAATATTAGCATTATAAAAATTCAGATTTCATAAACTCCTAACTGAATATCAGCCTATGATTCAGTTTGACAGAATAGCAAGATTATTGGTAGTCTGTTTTCCTAATCCTGTTTTTAAGAGAAGTCTGAAGGTTAACAAAACATCCAATTTTGTGATACTTGGCATGTCTGTCACTACTCCTTCATGTTTTAGATCATTTATGTAATCAAATATTTCATCCACTGTCACAGGCCCATCTGCCATTCCTAATTCTCCATTTACTGCGTTGTATGTTGCAATATGATAACTTAGGAATGATGTTTTGCTTAGGATTTCTTCAGTATTGATATCAAATCCGAGACTGATTCTTTCCATAGTTTTTTTTAGATCTTTCAAAAACGATTTAAGGTTTAGGGTAAAAAATGTAAACTACTGATTCACAGAGAAAAAATGATGCGTAATCTACATTTTATTTGAAAATTGTTGTAAATTGAGGCATTTTAGCCATAAAATAGCCTAATCTAGGAGAAGGAAATTATAAATACATTTAGTAATTAAATATCATTATGAAAATTAAGAACATTCCCCTCAAGCTCATAGATATTGCAGATGAAAATGTTAGAAAAGACCATCCTTTTGGAGAAGATTCCAGAGACCAATTGATCAAAGATCATTTGTCCAAGTTCGAATTATTACAACCGGTAGTTGTTAGATTTGATAATGCAAGTAAGAGATACAAGTTACTCATAGGTCGCAGGAGATTTTTATCACTGAGTGCAAAGGGAACAAGAGAAATACCTGCAGTAGTAACAGAACTTGAAGGTGCAGAAGCGGAAGCAGCTTCTTTGTTTGAGAATTTAATTCGTAAAGATCTGCCACCAATTGAAAAAGCAAAAATGGTAAGAAAATTAGTTGATTCAACACAGTCAGGCATTACTGGAGTATCAAAAAAATATGGATTGTCTAAAAGTACAGTAAGTGAATGGCTAAGCGTATTGACATTAGCAGAGCCATTGCAACAAGCATTAGAGAGTGGAGAAATAACACTTTATGAAGCAATACAGATTGCAAGAAAACCAAAAGCACTACAAGAAAAATTAGTCAATGCAGTATCTGATGGAAAACTTCAAGAAGTTATGATAAGAACCGGGGTAAAACGCGGAGCACCAAAAGGACTTTTGACTGTACGTCTTGTTTTCAATCCAAAGAAGAAATTTGATAAAAAAATGTGGGATCAATTAAATGATCAAGCTTCTCAAAATGGATTAGAAGTAACAGATTATGTTAAAAACATACTCATGAAACAACTCAACTAGTTCGACGACCGAACTTTAGCCCTGATAAATTTAGCCTATCTTATAGCCAATACTGGACAGTGTGCATATGTTATAACATCATTAGCTACACTTCCCATAAGGAATTTTTCAATTCCCGTCATGCCTTTTGTTCCAATTACAATCAAATCCATCTTCTGTTTTTTGGCATAATCTATGATTGCTTTCTCTGCTGATGAATCCATTATAACCTCAGAATGCATCTGTATTCCTTCATTCTCACCAAATTCTACTGCTTTTTTGAGTAATTTTTCAGCCTCATTTCTAAGTGCGTCTTGATAGGCCTTGAGTTTTCCACCCCTATAATACGAAAGCAAATCTCCAGTAGCCCCAAATGATGACTTTGCTATCACATGGATAACAGTTAACTCCGCTCCCAAAGATTTTGCCAAAGTTACAGCATATGCAGTTGCTTTGTTCTTATATCCAGACTTGTCAATTGCAACAAGGATTTTGTTTATAGTTACATGTGAATCTTCGAATGTAGTCGTGCCATTTTTTTTGGTTTGATTATTCTTAGACATTTCGTTTCTTTCCTATACAGGTCCTTTCTTGTTGTTATGAGAAATTTGCCTTACATCTATAGGATTATTCCATTCTTTAACATCAGCACCGCTTACTACATCTGCATCACTTGGAATAAGATAAACCACATCATGTCTTGGAGGTGTTCTCTTTTGTGTAGCTAGACTGACTAGTATGAAGACGGGTAATGATATGAGTGGTGGGATCATTGTGTCAAGTCCACCATACTGATAATATGGACTGTCAGATGGTGCTATTGTAATCACAAAGAATAAGATTAATCGCATGATGGAACCTACCACAATTGATGCAACAGCACCAGATGCAGTTGATTTTTTCCAAAAGGTTCCAAAAACGAGCGGGACAAGACATCCAGCTAAAACAATATCAAATGCCAAGATAAGATATGCACCTGGTCTTGGAATAAGATATCCTAATGCAAAAGCGGTAAAGAACATAGGAATCACAAAGAGTCTTGTTGCCACAAGTAATTGACGATCTGACAGTTTTGGTCTTTTGAGTAATTTTGCTATAATATTTCGTTGTAACATGTTCCTAGACAGTACACTTGCTATTGCTAATGTACCGCCATTAGCAGTAGACATACCACAACTGACTGTACTTACAAGCATGAGTATACCGATTACCGCAGGTACATGTTTTATTGCAATGAGTGGATACAGAGTATAAGGATCAGCAAGTTTTGGTTCCAATGTGAATCCAACAATTCCTACCATAGTCACAGGAATTAGAATTAAGAGAGTTATTCCAGCGCCCATGTAACAACTCTTTGTGGCAGTACGACCTCCATCAGCTGCAAATACTCTTTCCATAAAGTCTAATGCGACAATATCTCCCAATCCTAGTGATATTATTGAAGCCCAGTTTAACAAAGCACCATTACCTACACTGTACAAACCTGACATGTCCATGAATCCTGCAGGAGCATTTGCTACTATAGTATCCAATCCGCCAGGAATTGGAGACCATGGTCCTATGAAGTACAAGAATCCAGCCCAAAATCCTATCACAGCCAAATAGATGTGGAAAATATCCGTGTATGCACAAGAGAACAATCCTCCAAAATATGTATAGAGTAAGACAACTGCCGTAGAAATTAGCATTGCATAGATTAATGGAATCTGTAACACTACTGATAAAATATATCCACTTGCAGCAAGGTTACCAGCAACAAGGACTATGAAACTGATTGCCATGACGGTTCCCGACATTACTTCAGTTGTGTTCCCATATCGTCTATAGTAGAAATCTGCAAGTGTAATCATATTCATACGGTTAAATCGTTTTCCAAAAAATAATCCAGTCAACACAAGACAAATAGCCAATCCCAAAGGAATGACAGCACCTCCCCAAAAACCACCAGTGAATGTTAATGAGACATTTCCAAGTGATGCATTACCATCAACTGCTTCTGACACCAGCATTGTACCTATGAAGAAAAGTGGCAAACTTTTTCCAGCAACAATGTATCGCTTGCTACTTTTTTTGACAAATTTTACTGCAATAACTCCAATGAATGCAGTTGCACCAACGAATGCTAGAACTATAATCGGATAATAAAGTGGAATTGTGTCGGCCATCCCGTATGATTAGTAATTATATATTAATAAATATGCCGGTATTTTGACAGGTTTCGACAGTCGAATAATAAATAAGATCGTAGATCAAAAAATCATAAAAATAGTTTGAACCTAAAAAATCACTAGACAAACAACTAAATAAAAAAACAATTTGTTAGATCTACCTAGAAATTTTTATATAAAAACAAATTCAATGAGCAATAATTGTTTGGAAAAAAAAGTTACGGATGTGGCGCATGCGGTATGCAATTTAAAGACCGTGAGGATTTGCTCAATCATGCACAAGAGATTCATGATAAAAAGACAACCTACCTGTGCATAACATGTGATGAATCATTTGAAAATGAATCATCTTTTAGAATGCATATGATTCGCAATCATAAAATTTGAATTCATCTCACGAATAAAATTTTATGACTTCATTTTCTTTAATTTGCTAAAAAGTAGTGGATCGAGTTTTTTTGCAGTGTCAAAACTTCTTTGGGATTCATTTATTTTTCCCAACATAGATAGCCCACGACCCTTGTTATACCATGCTTTTGCATATTTTTCGTTGATTTCTATCGCTTTGTTGAAGCATTCAATTGCTTCATCAAGTTTATTTAATTTTAAGAGCGTCAACCCCTGATTGTGCCAAGTTATAGAATTTGAAGGATCAATCTCCAATGCCCTAGAAAAAGATTCGATCGCTTCATTTTTTCTTCCTTGTTTGTCCAGCATCAATCCACGATCTCCCCACGCAAAATCATTTTTAGAGTTTATTTCTATAGCCTTGTTGAAATATTCAAGCGCTCGGTCATAATGCCTATCATTTGCAAGATCTTCACCTAACTTCACCAAGTCTTCTGAAGCTTCTTTTCTTGAAACTTTCTTGTATTCTACTGGAGGAATTTCGGATCTATTCTTCTTAAACCAGTGAAATATCATGTTATGTGATAACACATAGTGATTTAAATTAGTATTTATTAAAAAATAAATAGAGAAAATTAAGATTCTTCAGATTCTACCTTGTGTAAATCGTCTTCTTTTTTGTCACCTTTTATTCCAATTGTGCCTACAAACAAGAAGAATCCGGCTGCAACCAATATTGCAGCAAACATTCCATAAACCCCACTTAAATCCATCCCCCTATTATTAATTCCAGCATATTTAAAATTTTATTTACATGAACAATTTTTGCAGGTAAATTTTGATCTGTAGTACATTGTTTGCTTGAGGTAATTTTTTGATCATTTTTCTTCTGATTTAACACGTAGATTACGGAACTCTTTTCACAATTTATGAATCCAGTACAAAAAAGTTCGACTGCAGAACTAATTCGAAAACGTAGATTACTTAGACAAATTTAAGTATATAGTAATGTAATACTAAAGTGATTAATATGGGTATGGAATTCTACGGAGAATCATACAAGGGCAATGACGAACCAATTTTTGTGGGAATACCTACGTTCTTGAAATTGCCTTTGCTCAGAAATAAGGCAGAACTGGAAAAAGTCCGTCCAGATGTAGCAATAATAGGAGAACCTTTTGATTTTGGTACAACAATCAGACCAGGTGCTAGATACGGACCTAGAGCCATACGAGCTGCATCTACAGTGCCATCTCCGCCGTATGAGCATTTCAACATTGAAACAGGTGTTGATCCATTTGGGGTTTTTAAAACGGTTGATTATGGAGATGTAAATATTTCACCAGGTGATGTGGTTGAATCCCACAGAAGAATGACTGACAAAGTCAAAGAAGTATTAGACATTGATGGCATTCCTGTCATGCTTGGTGGTGATCATTCCATCACCTTTGCAAATGTACGAGCCTTTGCAAAGAAATACAAGAACATAGGAATGATCCACATTGATACACATGCAGACTGTGCACCACAGGGTCTATGTGGTTTCAAGTATGACCATGGAGCACATATTCGAAGAATAATGGAATTAGGGTGCCTGAAAGGAAAGAATTACACCCTAATTGGACCTCGTGGATACTGGCCAGGTCCAGATCTATACAAATGGATGGCAGATCAAGACTTTCAATGGTTTACTATGCTAGATGTAGAAGAATTAGGCATAGATAGGATTGCCAAAGAAGCTGCAGACAGAGCTAATGACAACGTCGATGCAGTATACATTAGCTGGGATATTGATACGTTTGACCCAGCATATGCTCCAGGAACTGGAGAACCTGAACCAAACGGGCTTACATCCAGAGAAGGTATGAGATTGATGAGATTGCTTTCAACCTCGTTTGATCCAGACAAGTTTGCTTTCGACTTGGTCGAAGTAGCTCCCAACTATGATGTAAGTGATGGTAGTTCATACAACGGTGGAATTACTTCAGGACTTGCAAACCGCTTGATAGTTGAGCTCTTAGCAGGACTATCCCTGACAAAGAAGGGAGAGACTGAAGGTAAACCTGTAAGACCAAAACCTTATCGCGGTACTGGCAACACGTACAGCTTTGGCAAACCCAAAGCCCAGATTCCAAAAAGAAATTGATTAGAATCGAAGTTATGGTAGAAGGGGAGCCAGACATTCCTCCTTCTACCAAACTTTTTGAATTCAAAGATGAAGACGAAGCAATTTTTCTCAACGTAATAGAAATGGTCAAAGACAAACTCTCAAGAAATTTAAAGTTAAACACTCATGAATCTCTAGTGGTATTTTGCGCATACATTGTTAGTGAGATTCGGTCAAGAAAGTCAGAATCACAGATTATAAATGATTCATCGAAAATTTTGACAAGTGAAAATGTCTTGTTCGGAGTGCCAGAAACTTTAAGACAAATTACGTTCAATACTACTGTGGATAATTTGCCAAAAAAGATAATTCAATTCACTAAACCGATTCCAATTATGAATTACATAATGACAGATTCTAAAACCATTGGGATAACCTGTGAGAAACAAAGATAAGAACATTTTTGAAAAAATCTGGACTTCAATGGCAATTATAATTATTTCAGGATTAACTGGAAAGGCAAATGTGGCTACACTTTTTGATGATGAATAGAAAGAATAGGTGATGGATTTGAGGGAGATATTTTGTAATCAATGCAAGAAGTCATTTGGAGTATACAATGAGAAGTTTTTCTCTGAAAAAAATCTTGAAAAATTAAAAAATAGATACGGTTCATTGCATGAATTTTATGGACATGATGTCATCATAAGATGACCGTGCGATCTATGAACTTCTCATAAGTCTAAAACCTAAAATTCCAATCCAATAAGACTCGTTGGGAGAGTTATTCAGTTAGTTTAATTTTCGGCCATAATTTCCGTCAAAAAAGTATTAGACGGGCCCTTGATGGGTTAGTGCAAATAGTTTGATTCCCTCTCCTTTTGGCAAGATAATCACGTGTCATAATTCATGATTTATCCTCGTGACTTTTACTTTTCAAATGTGGCAATAATTCTTCAGCTCGATTTTCCAGTTCCTGCAGTTCGCTGTCGCCAATCTCCCTTTCGTCAGCAAAGGCCACCCCCAAAACAGCCACGATTGCATCATCATGATCTCTGATCGGAATGGCAACTGCCGCCTTTGCATCCACCGCTCTTGCTCCGGGACGCACGTTACCGGAACGGTCGTCTTTGAGATTGCAGGTCTTTATCGGTTTTCCTTGCTCTAACGCCAAACCGGCCATCCCTTTCCCGGACGGAATCCAGTTCATAGCTTCCTTTACCGCATCAGGGATATTTATCGCAGCTGCAAGACGTAGACCTTGACCCTCGCACATATGCACAGTTCCTGCTGCCGCGCCGATTTCAACCAATAATTGTCTTAACCCATCCTGAAATTGCTCATTCATTATTTCAACTATCTACGAGCTCCAAGGCAAAAAGCTTTCCCCGCGAGTCCACTACAAAAGTTCGATATTAGTGGAACATTTTGATTTCTCCGAAGCTATCTTCCTACAATTCCTTGGCCATTCACACCATAAAGACGGGGAGTAAGGGAATTAAACTAAAAGGTGAGGAGGGCCCTTGAGGGGAATCGAACCCCTGTCCGGGGATCCACAGTCCCCTATACTCGCCACTGTACTACAAGGGCCACATGAAGAAAATCTTTTGCAATCCAGTATTAATCTTAACTCAACTGGACAAATGCCAACTTTTAGTGTGCCTGTATTACTTTTTGTTACAATCGGTTCTGTCGGGTTGTCGAGTGACATACAAACGATAAATACCGTCAAAAACAACTATGTAGGACATCATTGGCAACCAAATGTATAAAACAACATACCAATCACCACATGAACTTTTGTACATGATGGAAACATTCAGGCAAATGGTAAATGATTGTATCAGAATTGGAATAGCAAACAATTGTTCAACCATGAAAAGACTATCAATGTTATCATACAAGGAACTGAGCAATTACAAAATACTATCATATTACAAGTTAACTGCAATATCTCAGGCATCTGGAAGGTTGGCATTGATGAAAAAAGACATCAAGAAGGGAAGAACTTCAAAATCTCCATATGTATCAAAACCATATCTAGTTTCTTGCTATGGTTTCAAGATAATTGGTGCATTGCTGTCAATTCCAATGTACCATGGCGACAAGTTTTTGGTCAAACTAAACAATCATACAATATCACAACTAGAAAATGTAGAACCACGTTCATTCACGATAACACCAAACTCTATCTCAATCTCAGTAAGAAAAACTATTGAGCAAATCATTCCACAAAACGTTATTGGTATAGACAGAAACCTCAGAAACATCACAACGTTTGATGGAGAAAAATCAATAATGTACAAGACCAACAAGTTACTATCAATAAAAGAAAACACATCTCATGTGATATCATCTTTCAAGAGACTTGATGTAAGAGTGAAGAAATCATACCAACAAAGATTAGGTAATCGCAAAAGCAGGAGAATACAACAGCATTTACACAAAATATCAAAGGACATCGTACAAAGAGCCGTAGAATCAAAATCAATCATAGTTATGGAAGATTTGAAAGGAATCAGGAAGTTATACAGAAAGGGAAACGGTCAGGGAAACAAGTATCGCAGAAAATTAAACTCATGGTAGTTCTATGAACTGCAAAGGCAGATTGCATACAAGGCAGAATGGGAAAGGATTCCTGTTGAATTCATAGATCCTAAACGCACAAGCCAACTCTGTCCAATATGCGGAGATAGACTCCAAGAGGACAAGTTTCAACGAAGAAAATTGTTGTGCATTAATTGTAAGAGAACGATGGACAGGGATGTAATTGCATCCATGAATATTGCTTACAAGGGGTGGAGTAGGTTTTGCCATCCTCGAGGGTTTCCAATTGAAGCGGTGAACGGGAACGTGGACACGCCACTAATCCTGCGAGTCGATGGAAGCAAGTTGATTGTAGGGAAGAAATGATGTCCAAATTATTTATCGCCCGACAACCCGACAGAACCTTACAATCAGAGAGTTTATGGATTAATAATTCCCCTGCCGATTATCTTTCCTTCTTTGAGCATCGTTAGCGCTTCCGTAGCTTGGTTGAGTTTGAATCTGTTTGAGATCACAGGCTTTATTATTTCTCTGCGAGCAAGCGAAATCAATTCTATCATATCAGTCATAGAACCGGTGTATGAACCCATGAGCTTGTATGCCCTAGTAGGCATTGTTACAAGATTTAGTTGTAGAGAGCCACCAAAGAGTCCTACAAGAACAACACGTGCTCTACGCCTGAGTATCTGCATATCAGTTTCTACTGATTTTGTAGCATTAACAAAATCAATTACAGCATCAGCTCCCAAGTTGCCTGTTAATTCCATTATGGCTTTTACAGGATCTTCCTTGGCGGAATTGATAGTAAAGTCTGCTCCGCTTTGTTTTGCAATTTTTAATTTATCATCATTAACATCTAATGAAATTATTCTTGCGCCGCTGATGGCTTTGGCCAACTGTATACCCATCAATCCAAGACCTCCAGCACCTACAACTACCACATTATCACCAGGGTTTAATTTAGCAGTCTTGATTGCACCATAAGCAGTAAGAGCAGAACAAGACAGAGGAGCACATACATCTGTATCCATGTCATTTATTTTTGCCAGATATCTGTAATGTGGAACAAGAACATATTCGGCATAACCGCCATCATTGTAAACACCCAAGGATCTAGGCTTGTCACAAAGGTTTTCCTCGCCAACTCTGCAAGCTGGACACAGACCTTCTCCTATCCAAGGAAACACCAAAACTTTTTCATTCTTTACAAATCCTTCTACATCCTCACCCATACTCTCCACTATTCCAGCTACCTCATGTCCAGGAGTCAATGGATACTTTACACCCCTATCAGTTGTTTTCATGAATGAACCGGCAGGACCCTCATATCCGCCATCCCACAGGTGTATGTCACTGTGACATACGCCGGCTGATTCTACTTTAATGAGAACTTGGGAACCGCGAGGTTTTGGAGTTTCAAGAGACTGGATTTCAAGTGGTTCTTTTACTTTTACTATTCTTGCAGCATTCATGTAGTAAGGTTATCAACATGTCATATAAGATAGTTTTGTGAAATGATCCAGTGTTACAATCCAGTAAATCTTTAGATCAGGTTGTAACATTTTACCAATTATTTTCTGAAAATCAAGGTTAGGTTTATTAGCAACAGAAAAACTAATCGAAAATATGAAGATAAGAATGTGGTGGGTTTCTATGGGAATCGCTGCAGGAGTGGTCTTTTATGCCATGCTATATCTAGGAACAGTTCTCTGTGTTCCAATGGAAAATGCTCCATGCGTGTCATTTTTGAAATAGGTCACCCTAGATTTATTTAAAACCAGTGCAAAAACCTAGTCATGAGTTGTTCTGGGGAAACTGTTAAAGTTGAGGACGAGTTCATTCAGATCAAACCATTAATTTTAGATCAATTAAAAAAAGCAAAATATGGAATTGCAGATCATGCAACTGTAGAGCTATGCCACTGGACAAAAAAATCATTCAAAGATGACGGCCAGTGTTACAAACACAAGTTCTATGGCATTTCGACTCACAGATGCATGGAATTTTCACCAGCTGGAATGTTTTGTGAAAATAGATGCGTATACTGCTGGAGACCAATGGAGTTTTACAGCGCTCTAAAAATGCCAGTAGAAAAAGTTGCACCCCCAGAGGTCATCATGGTTAACTTGATGGAAGAGCGGAGAAAGTTGATCATGGGCCACTATGGAGACCCAAAAAGTAACAAAGAGAAACTTGACGAATCACTTCTTCCCAGCCATTATGCAATCTCATTATCAGGCGAGCCTACAATGTATCCCCAATTACCAGATCTAATAAAATATCTAAAGAATCTACAAAATACAAAGTCAATTTTCCTTGTAACCAATGGTCAGGAACCTGAAATGCTAGAAAGGCTAAGGGACGAGGATGCGTTGCCAACACAGTTATACCTCTCAACAAATGCCCCAAACTCCGAGATATTCACACTTGTAAACAGACCCAAGTACAAAGACGCATGGGAGAGATGGAACACAAGTCTTGAAATGCTTGCAGAACTTGATACAAGAACTGTACTGCGGTTCACGTTAATCAAAGGCTATAATGCCGATGAAAAGTTGATTCCAGAATATGTAGACATGGTAACGCGTTCCGGGGCACACTTTATAGAAATAAAATCGTACATGCATGTGGGAAGATCAACTAACAGACTGGAATATTCAAACTCTCCAGATATGTCCGAAATAAGATATTTTGCAAACGAGCTTGCAAAACAGAGTGAGATCTATTCAGTCATGGATGAAAGCGACATGTCAAGAATTGTTGTTCTCCAAAATCAAAAACGATTCATGGATCGCTGGATTTCTTCTTACTCAGATACCAATTAGAAAAATTTTTCAATGCCAGATACCTATGAGAGATTTTGTTTTTTTCTGCAAGTTGAGAATATGTTTTATTTTCCCCCGATGGGATAAAAATAGGATCAAAACCCCATCGTTTACCCTGCTCTTTTTTTGATATTACTCCATTCACACCAGCACTGAACAAATGTACATTACCATGTTTTTCACAGTACGCAATAACTGATCTAAATATTGCATCACGTTTCATGGGCACAAGCCTTAGAATCCCTTTGTTGCCAATAGTATCAAATACAAATGATGAATATGGTCCTGGGAATCCATTTAATGATTTTATAAAGAGACCTGCATCTTCAACAATCACGGGCCTTGAACAGATAGAAAATGCTTGCATGGCCTTGTGTGTTGCAATTTCTTCCAAAGTATCTGCCTGAATTTCTTGGAGAGTGTATTTTAAAAATTTCAGTTTTAGGCCGAATTCTGATGCAATGTCTTTTGCCTCTTCAAACTTGTTTTTGTTTGAACTTGCAAAAAATATGTCAGACAACATTTGCATACCTGCCCCTTTTTTCTATTACTAAAACTTGATTGATGACCTTGTCTGTGAAAAGGCTTCCCAGTATCTCTTGGTATCCCAGTGTAAATGATATCCACGCATCATCTACAATTTGAGCATGTGCGCTGTTTAGAACTTCCTTGAATAAACGAAGATCAATTGCATAATCATCGACCTTGTCAGTTTTTTGTGAAAGTCCAAAGTCAAGTATTACAAGTCCCCTGGGAGAGAGAATAAAGTTTGATGTGGTCAAATCTCCATGCATTATGCCGTTCTTGTGAAGAATTCCAACTAGTTTTCCTATTTCCTTACATGTTTTTACAATTTGTTTGGCAGGTAGGTCTCTAACTAGTTTACCTTGTATGAATTGGAGGTATATCTCACATTTTTTCTCATCTACAAAATAAACAAGGGGGGTAGTCACTCCAAAGGACTTGGCTTCTGAGATCATTTTTGCTTCCCTTATTGTTCTCAGAGTCCGTATGCGTGTATCAAGTGAATGAACCCGGTAATCTTTCTTTTTTCTGATTTTTAAAATAGAATCATGACCATTCCAAGATGTAAGATAGATGTCTGCCTCTGCACCTTTTTTGACAAGTTTCAATGAGAGATCAAAAAGTCTTTGCATAATTTAAGTTACAATTATGGTGTCATAGAATTAGTTTTTTGAAATAATAATTTTCTAAATATACAATTATAACACAGGATACAAGACAAGTGTCATGGAATCAGACGAGAAGCGGATAACGCAAGAAGATTGCTCCGAAGACTCGTTAGGTCCTGGCATTCTCACACTGACAAACAAGAGGATTGCCTTTGACAAGACATCAGGGAGAATAATTGATTTCTCAAAGAAGTTTGGGCAAACAGTTCTTGAAGCTAACCTAAATCAGATAACAGAGGTAGCAAAAGAAGGTCGGCTAATAAAAAAAGTGAGAATAAAGGTAAAGACAGACGAAAGTGAAAAAACCTACAAGTTTGGAGTGTACAACACAGGCAAGTGGGAAAAGGATGTAAAGGAAGCTATTTCCAAGTACTCTCCCTAGTAAAGAATTTCAACAGTATCTAGACGCCACGATTGTTTTACAAAAGTATCTTCTATAGTTATTCCAGGTTTCTTTGAGGATTCCAACAGTCCTATCCAAGATATTTGCGAACCGCAATCCCCAGAATATTCTTTTGGCGCTACAAAAAACTTGCAATCATGTCTTGCACATATGCTTGAAAGTATGTTGGACAATCTCTTGTTTGCAGCAACCCCGCCAACAACCAAGAGTTCTTTTTTTCCCGTAAATGAGAGTGCTCTTTCCGTGGCTTCTCCCATCATAGAGAACGCAGTTTCCTGCAGTGAGAAACACGCAGCCTCTATTCCCCTTGGAATCGCTCTTTTTGTTGCAGACAAGAGACCTGAGAATGATACATCATTTCCTTTTACAACATATGGTAATGGTACATACTCTGTTGATTGTGATGCAAGTTCTTCGATCTTAGGACCGCAAGGCGATGCAAAGCCTGCATACCTTCCAATTTGATCAAGTAGTTGACCTACAGTAATATCCAGTGTTTCACCAAAAACTCTCCATTTCTTTGAAAGAAATGCCAAGATCATCGTGTGGCCCCCCGAAACAAGCAGTACAAGCGGGTCTTTTGCTCCAGTCAGCATTTTTCCTAGTTCGATATGACCCAATGCATGATTTACTGGATATATCGGGATGCCATAATATGCAGATAGAGACCTGGCTACAACTGCACCAATTCTCAAACAAGGGCCAAGCCCGGGGCCTGCCGCATATGATATCATGTCAATATCATCAATCTTCACATTTGCTTTTTTGAGACACTCTGAGAGAACCTCTGGTGAATTCTCCGCATGATGGCGTGATGCCTCCCTAGGATGAATTCCCTCTCCCGCTGGAGGTCTGTAGATCTTTCTTACATCAGATAGTATTTTTCCTTGTTTTCCTTTTCTTTCTACTATTGCACAAGAAAATGTGTGGGCAGTACTTTCTATTCCAAGACAGAGCATTTTATCCCCTACTCAAAGTTGATACAATTTTCAAGACATCTCCATTTTTGAGCTGATATTCTGCACCAACTCTTTGTTTTGTCTTTGCATCAATGGCAAAAAGAAATCCTTTTGCAAGGTCTTGATGTATGGATTTTGCCAAGTCTCGTGCGGTAGAGCCCACACGCAAGAGCTTTGCATCAGGCAGTATCTCTCCATTTTTGTTAGATAGCTTTGTTTCGTCTTCTACTGGAAATACAGTAATCAGTTTTAAAAGATCAAAACATGCACAATCAAGAGCCTGCTGGATTCCAGTTCCGCCTAATTTTGACATGACTTTTTCTGCCAACTCCAATGCCTTTTGCTGTTGAGGATTCAGATTTATTCCATTTTTTATCTTGAAGGACTTGGCGCCTGGCAGATATTCTATGATTCCATTCTTTGCTGCTTTTCTGAGAAGAAGTTCGGTTTCTGCACTACATGCAATAGTTGGATGTGTTTTTTTAAACTCGTCGAGGATGCTAAGATCATGACAGAGATCTGATTTATTTGCAGCTATCATGATGGGTTTTGTTCGTTTTCTGAGTGTTTTAACAAATGACAAGAGATCGTCCTCACTCCAATCATGTGGTTTCTTTGATTGTAGATTCAAGTTATGCAGTACGTGTTCTACGTCATACTCGTCTATCCCAAGTCCGCTAAACCGTTGTGCAATAGCCTGAATTACCTTGCCACTTTTGCTTTCCAATTCCCTGGCAAGTTTTTGCCATTCTCGTTGAAGTATCTGTTTCATCCATTGATCAAATTCATCCTCAACAAATTTAACATCTTCAAGTGGGTCATGAGATCCAGCAGGAACTGATTGGCCCTGTATATCAGTAGAGCCAGATGCATCTATCACATGGATTAAAACTTCGGATGTTCTTGCATCATCCAGGAATTTGTTACCAAGGCCTTTGCCCTCATGAGCACCTGGGACAAGGCCTGCAACATCGATTAACTTGATTGCCACATACCTAGTTCCACTAGTGCATAATGGATGATTGTGTTCTATGGCAAAATGCTTGCATGCGCAATCAGTTTTCACATAGGCAATTCCCACATTTGGTTCAATAGTTGTAAACGGGTAATTACCAATCTGTGCACTAGTCTGAGTAGCAGCTGAGAAAAATGTAGATTTTCCAACATTTGTTTTTCCCAGCAGGCCAATTTGCATGCAAAAGAGTTCAAGGCATGCTCTTTTATTAGCATTCCAAAAATGTTTAATTTCAATCCATTTCAGGATATTTATTGAAAATAATAACTGGAAGCCCCGGAACAGGCAAACACACCATATCAAAATTGATTTCAGAAAAGCTAAACCTTGAGATGGTCGATATCAACAGAATTGCAATAGAGCAAGGGCTGGCCAGGAAAAATAATGGAACTCTTGATGTAGATGTAAACAAATTGAAGAAGATAATAGACAAAAAAATATCAAAAAATTCCATACTAGTAGGACATCTTGCGCCATATGTGATATCTTCAAGAAATGTCGAAGTTTCAATAGTGTTAAGAAAAAGCCCATACAAGCTTCAACGCATATACAAAAGGAGAAGGTATTCTGGCAAAAAATCGCTTGAAAATCTTGGCAGCGAAATACTTGGCATTACATATTATGATACGGTACATGAATTTGGAAAGAAAAAGACCTTTCAGATTGATACAAGTGATAGAACAATTTCCGATACGGCAAAAAAGGTAGAATCAATATTCAAGAGAGCGAGGACAAGGGATGATAAAGTAGACTGGCTGCAGATGATTCTCAAAAAAGGAGACATGCAAAAATTCTTTCCATACTAGGTTCAAATTACGCCATATGAGGCTATAATGTAAAATGTTTGAGATAAAAAAATCTGATCTTGCCGCAAGGATAGGAACACTTTACACAAACCATGGCAAAATTGAGACTCCAGCGTTTGTTCCAGTAATTCATCCAGTGAAACAAAAAATTCCTGCTAAAAAATTAAGAGAAATGGGATTTGATCTAGTAATAACAAATGCGTACATCACGCTGAAGAGATATGGAGATGAGGCATTAAAACAAGGCATCCACAAGATAATTGACTATGATGGTGCAATCATGACAGACTCTGGAGGATACCAGGTCTTGGAGTACGGAGATATTGATGTAGATTATAGAAAAATTGCAGATTTTGAAAAGGGGATAAAGACAGACATTGCCATTCCTTTAGATCGTCCAACAGGACTTGGACTATCAAAAAAGAAGGCAATCGAATACGTACAGCACACACTCCGGGTCTCAAAGGAGACCCTGGACTCAAGAGACGACAATAGCCAGATATGGGTGGGGCCAATTCAAGGAAGCGAACATTCTGATCTAGTTACAAAATCAACCAAGGCACTTGTTGATTCAGGTTTTCAGATGTTAGCATTAGGCAGTCCAGTTGAGTTTATGGAATCATACGAATACAATCTTCTTGCTAAAATGATAATGACAGCAAAGAAAAATATTCCAGACTCCATTCCGCTTCATCTGTTTGGGGCAGGACATCCACTTACTATACCTCTTGCAGTATCGCTTGGTTGTGATACATTTGACTCTGCGTCATACATGTTATATGCAAAACATGACAGATACATCATGGAAGACGGTACGGCTCATCTTTCCGAGATGGCTTATTTTTCCTGCAATTGCGAGGTCTGTACCAAACTAAAACCGAAGGAGATGATGACACTAGATAAAGAGGACAGAACCAACAAGATAGCACTTCACAATCTTTATGCCATAAAGGCCGAAGTGGACCGAGTAAAAGAAGCCATTCATGAGGGACGATTATGGGAGTATACCATAAAAAAGGCAAGAGCGCACCCCAAGTTATTTGAAAGCATATCCATCTTTACAAAGAATACCACATTTTTCACAGAGACCACCCCGCGATACAAAGAAAATGCAGTGTTTCTTTTTTCCAAGGAAGACCAGTTCAGACCAGAACTTGGGAGGTTTCATTCCATGGTACGCAAATTTAGAACAAAAAAGAAAACATTGGTAATCATACCAGACGGAAGCATAAGGCCATTTTATACTTCGTCAGAGTATAACAATCTAAAAAAGAAATTTTCTTCAAATCTTGACGACATACAGTTTTGCCAGTACAATCCATACCTTGGAATAATTCCATTGGAATTGTCAGACATTTATCCTGCTGCGCATTATGTGATATCTGATACAGAGTATAACCAAGACGAGTTTCCAGAATTTGCCAAAACTTGGAGCATGTTTTTGAAGAATAACAAATTCAAGAACATCTATACAACAAAGAATGAATTTTTAAAATATCATTCCAAAGGTTTGAAAATAAAAATTAAATTTTTCAATATCAAAAAATAATAAAAAAGAAGATAGATTCCGCTTTTATAGTGCGGCGTCTTCTGCCCAGCCTTTTACGAATATACCATTCTTGTGTAGAGGTACTGGTTGGCCTGGAGTGTAAGTCATTGGTCTCATCCAGAAGATTGCTTTTGTTGGGCAAACTCCAATGCATGCTCCGTCTGAGATGCATCTTTCTGGATAAAATACAAATGCTTTACCTCTCTTCCAACCATCTACTGGTTTTACACGAAGAACGTCTGGGCCAAGAGAAGTACAGATTTCTACACATAGTGCACAACCTATACATCTCTGCTCATCAACGTCTGGAAGAATTGCGATTGGCATTCTGTTTTTGATCTTTCATCGTTTGCTATTTAAATGATCTGCAAAATCTATAACGGAGTTATAGAATTATTTCAATTTTAAAAAGAAAAGAAAAACAAAAAGAAGGTATAAATGATATTTTTACTTCTTTATTTGGCGCATTGCTTCAATCTGGCCTGATGTTACCCAGTCAAGCAATTCCGCAGATGTAGGATTTAGATCTCCTTTCTGATTCATCATATTATGAACCCAAATCCAGTTTACTTGATTCAATAATGGTTTGTTTCCTTCATCGCCTCTTCGAACTTTGTCTCTGAGGTCTTTTGGGATTGTACTCCACCATTGTTCAAAAGTTCTACCCATACTCGGATCATTTTTTTTTGATCTAATTAAGTCTTTTGTAAATTGTGCAAGCAGTATAACAGATCAGGTAAGGAAGAGTGCTAAAGATTTAAAAGTACTTTGAAAAAGTTTTGAATTCTTGCAAGTAAGAGTTCTGGGCGCTGCCAAGGAAGTAGGCAGATCAGCTTTTCAGGTCAATTGTAACGGGGCTAGTTTTCTACTAGACTATGGCGTAGAGCTAAAAAAGGAATCACTATACCCGATTGCAGTCAACCCACGTGAAATTACTGCAGCCATCATAACTCATGCCCACTTGGACCACTCGGGAAACATGCCGTCACTTTTTGTAAACGGCAGCACTGATGTATATGCCACTCCTCCTACATTTGACCTGTCACGGTTATTGATTGAAGACATGCTTAGAATTCAAAAAAGTCAACTGCCATATGATTTTGCTAGTGTTTCAAAGATGATGATGTATTCAAAGGAAATAAAATATAGAGAAAAAGTGGAGCGGGGAAATGCCTCTTTTCAACTACTTGAATCAGGCCATGTTTTAGGTGGTGCGTCAGTCCTAGTTGAATCTGAAAATAAGAGGCTGTTTTACACGGCAGACATCAATCCAAGGGGATCCAGAATGTTAAGGGATGCAGACCTTGATTTTGGTGAAGTGGACATGGTAATCACAGAAAGTACCTATTCTCAGACAAACCAGATGCCTAGAAATGAATCAGAAGAAAAATTCATGGAGTTTGCATATGAAGTGTTGGACAGAAAAGGTTCTTTGTTTGTACCTGCCTTTTCAGTGGAAAGATCCCAGGAGATTGCATGTGTGCTCAAGAATGCAGGGTTCAAACACAGAGTAGTAATGGACGGAATGGCAGTCAAGGTAAATGAGATAATGCTAAACTATCCGGAATATTTGCGCGACTCTAAAGTTTTTGCAGATTCTGTCAATCAGGCAGTTTGGATCAAGGGAGAAAAAGAAAGAAAGAATGCATTAAGCGAACCGTCTGTGATAATTTCACCTGCAGGTATGCTAGTTGGCGGTTCAGCAGTATTTTATTTACAAAACCTGGCAGCAGACAAGAGAAATGGAATTGCATTGGTTTCGTATCAAGGAGAAGGAACACCTGGAAGAAAACTTTTGGATACTGGAATGGTCGGCATGAGAGGAAAGGAATTCAAGTGTGAAGCGGAGGTAAGGCAGTTTGAATTTTCAGGACACGCAGACAGGAACTCTCTTTTTGAAATGATTAAAAAGATCAAAGGCAATCCCAAAGTCCTCACTATTCACGGTGATAAGGATTCTTGTACAACGTTTGCAGATGAGATACATGAGAAGTTTGGATTTGATGCCTATGCACCAGATGCTGGCCAAACAATAACAGTATAACATGCAGAAGATAGATGCGATAGACATTGAAGATACAATCAACAGTGGACAGGTCTTTCTGTGGAATAAGATCGGTGAACAGTGGGTAGGAGTAGACGGCCAAGACATACTAGTGCTAAAACAGTCTCCTTCTAGTGCAAGATCATCGTCTGGTGAAACAGATAATTTTCTAAGAACAGACGACGATTTAGATACAATATTGTCAAGCATTTCAAAAGATAGAATTGTAAAAAGTGCGGTAAAACAGTCCCCAGGTTTAAGACTTGTAAGACAAGATCCATTCCAATGCTACATATCGTTTATTTGCTCATCAAATTCGTCCATACAAAACATCAAATTAATGCTAGAAAACTTGTGCAAAAAATTTGGTGCCAAACAAGAGTTTGAGGGGCATACACTGCATACATTCCCAAAAGCAGACATCCTAGCAGGTGCAACCATGAAGGACCTCATTGGTTGCAAACTTGGATTTAGGGCAAAGTATGTCAAGGCAGCAGCTCAGGCAGTAAATTCCGGCAAGATCGATTTTGAGTGGCTAAAAAAAACAGATTACCACACTGCTTTAGAATCATTAAAAAAAATTCTCGGGATAGGAAACAAGGTGGCAGATTGTATTGCATTGTTTTCACTGGATAAGATGGAAGCATTTCCAATCGACAGATGGACACAAAGAATTTTGTTAAAGTATTACAAGAAATTTTTTGATGACATGACAGAAAAACCTGTGACTGGAAAAAGATATGAAAAAATTCATGAAGAGATTGTAAAACATTTTGGTCCGTATGCAGGATATTCACAACAGTTTCTCTTCAAGATGGAAAGAGATCTTAACAAAAAAAATTGGTTGTAAAAACCCTTAATATGGTTACCAATTGCCGGGTATTTGGGCCTGTAGCTCAGCTTGGATAGAGTGCTGGACTTCTAATCCAGTGGTCAAGGGATCGAAGCCCTTCGGGCCCGTGGAATTTTATTTAGAAAAAATATATGTCGATTTTTCAAGATGGTACCTTCCGCACAGTAATGAAGATTCCCATCTTTTAGCAGGGAGTATGATATGTGTTATATCTATCGTAGTAAGTTCTGACATGATAAAACTAGGGCTTGAGGCAGACAGGATTATTAAAGCAGAAAAATATAGAGTATGTAATTTTAGCATTTGATAGATCTGCATTTTGTAGATTCGCATCTAGGAAATCAGTATTAGAGAGTATAGCATTACTAAGAATTGAATTAGTTAGATCACTCTTCTCAAATTTTGCGCCGTTTAATTCTGCATAGTTAAAATTGGAATCAACCAGGGTTGATCCAGTAAAATCTGCTCCATTGCTTTTTGAATATGACAAGTTAGCGGCAGTAAGATCAGCATACGATAAATTTGATCCAGTCAGATTTGCATTAAAAAAGTTGATGCCTCCAAGAATAGATTTAGAAAAATCCACATTTCCGGCATTTGCATTAAAAAAATTAGTATTGTATAATTTGGCTCCATGTAAATTAGATCCGGTAAGAATTACATAGCTTAGATTTGCACTGGAAAGATCTGCTCCGTTCAAGTTATCACCTTTCATGTAGGCATATGAAAGATCGGTAAACGGCATAGAAATGTTTGAAAGATTCAGATTCTCCAGATTTGCTCCCGCTAATGATGATTGATATAAGTTTGCCCCTGCAAGTTTTGCATGCATTAGGTTTACTCCATACAGTTTTGCGTAAGCGAGATTTGCTCCAGAGAGATTTGCCCCACTTAGATTTGCCCCAGAGAGATTAACTCCTTTAAGACTTGCACCCGCTAAATTAGCATTGGAAAGATCAGTATAGGACAGATCTGAGTCGTCTAATTTTGCACCAGATAGGTTTTTTCCTGTAAGGGAACAATCATGCCAATTGATTCTTGGTTGTGGCGATATGTAACAGTTCGTAGGCTGGGTATTTGTAGCATCAGCAGACCCTAGGTGAGCAGGAATAAAGTTAGCTAGAATGATTAAAATCAGAATTTCTGTAATGTGCATTGATTTCATTATCACATATTCAACACTGTTTTTTTTATTTTAATAACAGAGGAAAAAATTAGTTAATCCATTACTGAAATTACTTATTTCCATCCTAGTGATCTCTGTGTCCTTTCTGATTATCTGATTTCTGTTGTTGTTCCTGTTGTTGTTCCTGTTTCTGGTTCTGGTTCTGTTGCTGTTTCTGGTTCTGCTGTTCTTGCTGGTTCTGCTGTTCTTGTTGTTTCTGCTGTTCTTGTTGTTTCTGCTGTTCTTGTTGTTTCTGCTGTTCTTGCTGGTTCTGCTGTTCTTGTTGTTTCTGCTGTTCTTGTTGTTTCTGCTGTTCTTGCTGGTTCTGCTGTTCTTGTTGTTTCTGCTGTTCTTGTTGTTTCTGCTGTTCTTGCTGGTTCTGTTGTTCTTGCTGGTTCTGTTGTTCTTGTTGTTTCTGCTGTTCTTGTTGTTTCTGCTGTTCTTGCTGGTTCTGTTGTTCTTGTTGTTTCTGCTGTTCTTGTTGTTTCTGCTGTTCTTGTTGTTTCTGCTGTTCTTGTTGTTTCTGTTGTTCTTGTTGTTTCTGCTGTTCTTGCTGGTTCTGCTGTTCTTGCTGGTTCTGCTGTTCTTGCTGGTTCTGCTGTTCAACAGCAGCAGATTCAACAGGGGCAACAATATGGGCAACAACAGGGGCAACAACAGGGGCAACAACAGGGGCAGATTCAACAGGAGCAACAACAGGAGCAACAACAGGAGCAACAGAACCAGCAATCTGCTTCAGCTGAATCTGCTGCTGAATCTGCTGCTGAATCTGCTGCTGAATCTGCTGCTGCTGAATCTGCTGCTGCTTCTGTTCTTCACGCTGTGGTTGGCTCTGTGGTTCCACCTGGGCTTCTGCATTAGAGAATGTAAGTTCAAAACCTATTGACAGAACTACCATTACAAATAATATTGACATTACCATTAGTCTTTTTACCATAAGTATCAATATCCGCAAACAAAGATAATCAGCGCGGAAAGAACTAGTCAAATATGGTTCCATTTTGGATCTTTGTCCTAAAAAATTAAGAAAAAGGAGTTTTGTAACTAGGAAGAGAACCTCTTAACAAATCCCCAATAAATTAATAAAAATCAAAAAATTTGAGGGGGTGCATTAGAACTGATCTGGCAAGAACCTTCGGACCCGTTCCAATTCTGAACTTAACAGAGGACTCGCCAGACTTTTTGTGAGTCATGGCAGTGTTAAACGACTAACTTGTATCAGGCTCTTTTGAAAATCTGGTTTGCACAAGTTGATCCGCAGGTAGATATGTATGATCTAACCAGATCACCACCTTCTTGACGTGTCTGTTTCTTGTGACCGGTCTTTCCTGCACAAAGGTCTCGTCAAAAACCGACTTGTCTAGGAGAACCCCATCTTCCAGAACTAGATTAAATCGGCTTTTTTCCGTTGTATCTTTCCGCTTAGATTTTTACAGTGAATTGATTTTTTCTAACAACTCTTTTACGTCTTTTTCATCAAGTATGTTAAAGACATCAAATTCGTTTTTCCATTGTTTTTTGTCAATATCCTGGAACTTGTCCACCATGACGTATGTTGTGCATCCACTTAATCGTGCAGTAGCAAGATGCCATGCCCTTTCGTAATCCAAGTCCCTGTCAAGAATGTAACCGATACATACATCTTGGATCTCTTTTGTGGGATATACTTTGGCAAGATGTGTTTTTAGATCGCTTTCCAGTCTGCTAAATTCGAATAGAAAGTCGTTTCTGGATTGTAGTTTTATGTCCCCCTTTACGTAAAGCTCGTTGATACCACCAATGTATTGACTGATTGACCATATGGATGTTACAACTTCTATCTTTCCCTGTTAGCTCTTTCAAAAATTTTTCTTGGAAGTATGCTTACATCGCTTTTATCAAAAGCAAAAAAGAAGACCGGAGGTTCAACGTATATTTTCATCTTGTTCTTGATTTGTAAAATGCGTTTATTACAGAATCAAGTTTTGGATGCTCTTTTAGATATTCTTTCGAGTCGCGGGATTTGCTGAAATCGATCCCAGTCATTTTGGATATGATGTCTAGATCCAGCCTGAATGCCATGCCTTTTTTGTAGTGTTCCCTAGATTTGGCCAGTTTTTGCATGTACTGGCCTATGATCATCTCGTGGTTTTCGTCATATGGCATATTTTTACTCGATGTAGAGTTTATCCTGCTTCCCGTTAATTAAATTTGTGTCATTTTGATGATATGACCAGTTAAAAAATCTCATTTTACAAAGATATTCTAATTGTTTATTTTCCATGTTTGATTTTCTATTGTGTCTTTCCGTGGATAATTTCTCAGGTTTTCAAGATCTTGTGGATTAGTATACCATGATGCAAACATTTGGGTCCACTTTCTAGATAATTCAAGAGAAACAATTACACATAGGTTCCAATAATTTAATTATCTTCATCTAAAAATCAATGCAATATGAAAGACATTGAGATAAAGATAGAGAATTTGACATTCAGACGTAGCGAGATAATCAAGGGAAAGATCCAAGTGAACTACTCTGGAAGATATGACGGAGTGGTAGTAAATGCCCAGATTTTAGGTTCCAACCAACTCATAATATACAGATCATACAACAACAAATCCATATCACAAAATCTCTCAAGATTGTTTATCAACAAAAATGACATGCCACAAGATTTAGTCGAGTTTACAGCTTCAATAGAATTTGAGACAAAAGAAGTTCATGAGATCAAATTTAGGGCATCCATAATCCAAGAACACAAAGAGATTGAAAGCGATGTTGTTTTTGGAAGATTAATGCCCTGATGTTACTTTTTACTAGGATGTTAGGGCACCGTGCACTACGTCGATTTCACCAGTCATCCAAGGATGAGGATCACAATGATACTTTATTGTAGCTTCCTGTGTAAATAGAAATTGATATGTTTTCCCTGGTTTAATTATCCCAGGAGAGCCAAATTTGCCGCTATAGCTATCAGTGAACAAGCTATTTTGATCAGGTGTGACGGTGTGACCAGTATCAGGACTGGTATTTTTCCAAATGACTAAATTATTTACGCCAAGTTGGGCTTCAATTTTTTTTGGTACAAAGTTTTGTTCCTGTGCCTGGTTTTCTGCACCGGGTACGATGATTATGGTAGTTTTATCGCCTGGGTGGAGAATTTTATCAGGAATTATTGGTTTTGCATTAAACTCTGGAATAAAATAAAGCTGGTAATAAGAAACTCCAATAGCAGCACCTACAATTACTGCAATCAATCCTATTCCATACGCATGACTAGAGGATGGAAGACTCAACTATTTGCCAATCTTGTTTGTAGTCTTATAAAGCTATACAAAAATAATTTTGTGATAATAAACGCTAGATGTGGTTTTGTAGGTACATAAAATATAAAAATTAAAACCTGAATTTATTTAAAATCTAAGAGGGCAGACTTGCAGGTGATTCTTTACTGTCAAGCGGTTTTGGAGATTCAGGTTCTGCCTGCGGCGGGACAGGAATCTTCTTTGCCTCGTTGAGTCCATGTCTGTACAGATGGAATAGTCCTGCAAACACCATAAGAATAAGTCCAGTTAGGAATAGTGCAAAGTTCTTCATTCCGCTCAGGGCTGCATTGTATGCTGCAATGTTAAGATACACTTGGAATGCCAAAAGTCCTATAATTAGCCAATTAATCCATTTTCCAGACAGGTTAATTGGTGATGATTTGTGAGGACCTTTGGAAGCTGCTAACTTTGCCTTTCTTTCTGATTCTTTTGCAAGCAATATCATCATATATGAAAACCCAAATCCTATTGGAACCAATAACAACATTATCGAGTAGAAGAATATCGGATCAATTACAAGTCGTGCAACTAGCGGTTTTGTAATATCTGGCGTAATGTAAAAGCCCCAATATGTTGTCACCATGACCTGTGTGATACCAGTTATGCCAAATGCAGTTACTAGCGGCCTATCTTTCCACGAGAATTTTTTGTACCTATCTATGAATGGTGTCATAGCTATCGCTACAATAAATATTCCAGGCCATAGCACACCTGTCACAAATTTGTCATATTGCGTTCTCAAGAATGCATAGATTCCAGTAAGATACCACTCCGGCACCGTAATTCCGGGCGGTACCGTAGGTTCAAACTTGGAACCAAGATCTACTGGGAATACTCCACCTGTGATAAATATAGCACCAGAAATTGCCATTACCATAGGAACATCAAAGACCAAGAATCTTGGCATGTGAACTGCCATGAGTCCCAGCATTACTATTGGTAGGAGAAACACGTGCATGGTGTAAAACCTGAGGATAAAGTCGGCAAAGCCAGAACCAAACATTGCATCACGAATTGTTGGTCCAACTACAGGCATGGAATTGGTAAGAGACGCAGCTATACTGATTGCAAGTTCGGCACGTTCGCTAAATATGATATCATAACCAGTAAATGCCTCCAAGATAGTTACAGTACCAAGTACCACACCCGTAACCCAAATTATTTCATTTCTTATCTTGTACCTTCCACTAAAGTATTGATAATACATGTGAAGTACTGCAAGAAGAACCATTGCGTTTGATGCATGATAGTGAATATTTCGTATCATAAATCCATAGGGAACCGTATCATTAATTTTTTGAACACTGTCCCACGCCCTGTCTAATATTGGCTGATAGTAAAACATCAGCAACGCACCAGAAATTCCTAGAATTATAAATATTACAAATGTAAGCATTCCCAAGAATCCAAAGGGGCTTACAAATCTTGCAGGGAATGAGAACTTGGTTCCAATGAAAACGGTTCGTTCCAGTCCGTCCCATATCCAGTAGAAGAAATCTACTAGACCGTTTCTACGTTTTAAGGAAACGACCATATCCTACAACTCCATTTTCATTTACATTCCATACAGCTGGTTTAATCCATAAATTTCCATCATTATCAGTTTCAAAATAAAGTGTTGCCAACACATTTGATGGTGCAGCTTGAAGCGAAGCAGGTCCTGCAAATGCCTTTCCATTTAATGGATTGTACATACTTCCATGACATGGACATTCACCTCTTTTTCTACCTTCTTGTGGCCAGTATTTCCACAGACACCACAGGTGCAAGCAAACCATACTATAAGCACGAAAAGCGCTAACATCGTCTTTTCCTCCACCAAGTTCCTCTGGCAACCTGATAAACTGCCATTTTTTGAATGCCTCTTGATCAAGTACGGTATCCCCTGTTTTTGGATAAGTGATAACCTCGGAATGATTCTTTGGAAAAGTCTTGACGTTTGCCTGGGTTCCATCAGGCAGAATAACCTGTGCCCTCTCAAGAGAGGCATTTGACGGATTGGGCATGAATTTGCCCCATGGAACAAACGGTGTAAATGTTAAAGCAACTCCAGCAGCACCAAGTAACTTGAGAAAATCACGTCGAGATAGGGCATCTTTGGCAGAATCTTGCTCAGACATCCAAAGCTCCGTTCTTGAAAATTTGCATATAAACCTTGTCTAGCCTCTTTTTGAAATTCTTAATCTTTTCAAAGTAAAAACAGTTATTGCCGATGCAATTCCAATCCCAACCAAGATCTCAACTAGAGTTGCAGAATCTTGATCGCCTTTGACCTGACTGGATGCAATATTAGGACCAGAATTATCCACAGCAAGTACAATATTTGCAGTCCCTACATTTCCTGCCCTATCTTTTGCAGTTGCGTTTATTGTATAATTTCCATTAGCAAGGTCTGTTGTATCAAATTGTATATTTTTGACATCATGAAAAGTCTGCTTGGGAGTTTGTACAGTCAACCAGTCTTTTTGTGCCAGGTTTAACTCATTTACATCTAGATCAATGTTAACCACTCCAGAAACTTTAGAGTTGTTCTGTGGTGATTGTACTATAATCTGTGGCGCAGTGTTGTCCATTATGAATTTGAATTCCTTTGAGACGTAGTGCCCTACGGTATCAGTTATGACAAATTTAATGTCATGCTCTCCCTCAGAAAGATTTCGTACATCTTCTGCCAGTCTAGTTTGATTGATTATTTTTGGTCTTTCATTATCAAGATAGTATTGCTCGTCTTCAATTTCTTGCCCAATTATTTTTGGAGCTATTGTATAGTTATTGTTAATAAAAAGCGGAATGTCTACGATCATTTTAGGTTGAGACTCTATCGGCAATATTGTAGAGAATTTTGCAGCAATCGTTATGGGTTCTGCAATTGATCTTCCTCCAAACAGTGGAGCATGTATCAATACAGAATATACACCGGTCTGGTTTATTGATGCGTATAATACAGTAGATGTGGCATCCTTGTTCTTTATAGGATAAAATCCACCTCCTTCACTAAATGGAATACTTGGACCAAGCCAGTCTCCGGTAGGCCATCCTTGAAACTGTCCAAGTACACCAGGCGGAGTATTTGTTTGGATAATTTTTCCTTGCGGATCTACTACAAAGACAGACAGGTTTGTGTTAGGATCTTCCCAAGAAAGAGTCATGGCAACCGAGTTTATTGTCTTGTCGGTGACATCAAAATAATATTGGCGCCAGTCCCCTGCATTATACCTGTTTGCCATGTCAAATCCTCCTCCAATGTAACCATTCCCGTACAATGTATTGCCTTGCCGTCCGTGTATCACAGTGGGCAGATCTTTTGGTTGGAGTTTTTTCATTACAGCATACGAAACTGGAACATTTACAGTGTGCGATTTTCCCTCAAATGTAAGAAAGGCTTGATACAATCCAGGAGCTTGGTCTTGGGGAACAATCAGAGTAGCTATTACCTTGGCAGATTCATGAGGTTTGACTTGAATATTTTTTGAATTTAACCAAATCTCATTCCAGGATACTTTTTTGTAATAACTTGCAGTCAGTGTATAGTCTGTTGATGTAGAGTTTTTCTTTGTATCACCTGTCCAGTATGAATATCTTGTAGGTACAGGATATACTCCTACTAGAGGAACATGTTTTATTTTCGTAGCAGGATCGGAGACTCTAAGTTCTTGGACAGTCCCCCACACACCACCCCTGTTAATCAGGGAGAGATCTTGGGATACTGGAACAGAGGCGTTATTTTTCTTGTCCCAATCATATAGATATAGAGACGAGATTTTCATGTCATCGGCATATGTTTTTGCAGACGAGTTCATGAACTGTGAAAATGGAAATGCGAGATTGAGAACCAGTAGAGAAGCGTCGTCAGGGACTGGATTTATATTTTCAAAGAATGATGCCAGTCCAGCATGGTTTTTTATTTCTTGCAATGGAACATAATCTGGCCTATAGGTTCCGGATTTGTTCATCAATGGATCCTGTAACTGCACCTGGGTAGTTCCGTTATAGGTGTCAGTTTTTATCAATCCAAGTTTTTGTGGTTCGATATTGATTTCCAATGTATCATTAGTTGGATTTACTATTGTAAAAGTAGCCGATGTCCTGTCCCCAGGATACAGCCTACCTCCAAACCAGGATGTCTCTGGCAAGAAAGAATTGGTAAATTTTATTGTCGACAAATCGACTGAAGATGAGTTTGTTGTTTCTAAAGCAGCATCTAGAATTTTCTTGGTATTACGATATGATGCATCATTGTAGACTTCAAATACACCGCCATTTCCCAATACAAAATCAATTGCCCTTGTTACATTTATCAATCCAGCGCCTTGAGAAAACGGATCATTTCCCAGATCAGTTGCAGTTGACATGAGAATATTTTTTATGGTAAAAGAGTCGTATGGAATATTTTTATCTTTTAGACTTTCCATAAGAACTGCTGCAGAACCTGCTACCAGAGGTGCAGCCAAGCTGGTTCCTCCAAACAGACCATACTGGTGTGTATTGTTACCAGTTTGCAGAGATGTAGGAACGTAGCTATATTCCCCTACTGCCATAAGATCAGGTTTAGGGTCTCCAATCAAAGATGGACCCTTGCTGGAAAATCCCGACACCTCTCCATAATGAGACGTACTGTTACCAAATCGTGGTTGATTCTTAAATGGACCATAACCCACAAAGACATTATCAGTGACTGCCCCCACTGTAATCCCAAACGGTGCAGCATCAGGAATTCCTATGGTTCCATAACCAGGCCCTGCATTTCCAGAACTGCTAACTACCAAGACTCCAGGATAGTTCACATCAAGAGAGTGAGGAACGCAGAGTGCACCAAGCAAAAGCGATTGGATATCAAGTCCTGGAACTGATTTTAGGGCAGGAAAAGTCGATATTCCCCAACTGTTTGATATGATATCAACTCTGGTATTTCCGCTGTATTTCCATTGATTTTTTTCTTGATCAAACCCGGCAGCCCAGAGCCAGCCATAAATTGCATCTCCTAACCAAAGAGCTTTGATAGGAACAATTTTTGCACCGGGAGCAATGCCCTTTATGTGATATTTTGTAGAGTTGGTGTAGATGCCATAACTTTGTTTTCCAGTAGATGTTATGGAGCTGGCAGTCTCTGTTCCATGACCACCAAAATCATACATCACTCCAAAAAAATTTCCATGTGGGTCAAGAGGGGGAAGAAGTGTGCCATTCATTGCACCCAGTTTTTGGTCAACACGGGATGGTTTTGCAATTACGCCATATACATCAAGTACGCGTGCGCCAACTGTTCCCGCACCATAATCGGCATTTCCATCATGATTTGAATCATAGATTAGATTTTCATTGCCTCCTCCGAGTGTGATTGGGGTTTCATCAGTGAAATCAAAATCATATTTAGGAATGATAAAACTGTTAAATTTTTTATAATCTTTCCAAGAATCTGACATGTCTGCAATTATGGTATCGTATAAACCTGCAATGTTTGAATCAACTACAAGAACTGGAACTATTTGCAGCCTGTAATATTGGCCTTGGGAGACGCTTTCATATATCATACCAAAGTGATACACGCCACTTTTGGAGATGATAAAGTGTCGGGAATCCTTTCCTATTTTATAGTCACTTGATACTGTTCCGTTTAGGACTGGATTGCCGCCTTTGGGGTATAATGAATTATAAACTTGAACATATGTTCCCTTGCCCTTTTTGTGCAGATCAAGAAATACTCCTTTTGAAGTTACATAGACAGAAGATGTGACATTTTTTGGAAGTGCATTTGTATAATTTTGTACTACTCCCTTACTGTTGATATTTGCAACAAACGTAGTATTGGTCAGTACTATACCCTGTCCATCAGCGTCGATCATCACTGGAACATTATTTTTATCACGGGCTACAGAATCTTTTACATCTGGATTTGTAAAGTCTGTTCCCGTATCCACTATCCCTATCTTGATACCATTTCCTGTATATCCATACTTTTGAGTTACTTTGTTAGAACCAAGAATATCATCAACTGTCGAGACTTGGGTTACCGGCAGATCAGGTTTTATGGAATCAAACTCTAATGGCAAGTCCTCAACCACGTCATATCCATTTAATTTTAAATTTGAGACTTCATCCTGATTGAAAAAACCCATAGCAACCGAACCGTGATTTGAATCCATTCCATAGACAACATTGCCAGCCCGTGATACTATATCAGATACAGAACCAGAACCAAATACAATGTATCTTTTAATGACATCTTGATATGAAGATGGTTGAAAATTTATGAGACCTGACACTTGATCTGTTTTTATGTTTAGATTATTTTTTGGAAGATCCATATCATATGATCCCATTGCTGTTCTAGGGAAAAGCGAAAATAACAGGATAAAGATTAAAAAAAATCCTATTGTTAGCGCGGTGTTTTTTTTCTTAACCATAGGAACTATCGTCGCCTAGCAAGAATTGTTATTTGTAGTGCGATGATTATTGCTATCAGAGCTACGACAGGAAGGAATAATGAATTTAATTGTGTAGATGCCTGGTCAATGTTTGTAACGGAATCAGACATTTTGGTTACACTCTTGTTTAGATTCTCATTTGCTTGAGATATAGATTGTTGGCTGCTATTTAGTACCGTTCCAAACCCTTGGATTTCGGACTTTAGTCTATCAAGTTCTTTAGAGGTAGAACCCAAGACAGAATTGAGTTTCAATATCTGGTTAGATATTCCTGCTATGTCTTGCTTAAGGACTAGAGTGGCAACAGATCCATTGGCAATAGTACCCTTGCTAGTAGCGGTTATATGAAAAATATAGGTACCCTCTTGAGTCGGTGTAAAATCCACATAAAAGAGTCCCTGGTGAAGTGTTTTCAGAGAATCGGAAAGATCAACCACACTTCCATCGGGCATGTGAACATGTGACGATCTGAGTACAACAGACGGATTTCCAGCAACAAGCAAGCCATCACTTGTTACCTGGATAAAGACTCGGAATGTTTGATTAATAGCTGCATTTTGTGGAGCAAATACAGACACCAGGACAATTGGTTGCTGGGGAACTTGTGTCAATGATGAATTTGCCAAGAACTTTACATTAATTGTCTGTGATGTTCCTTGCTCTTTTGTGGCAATTGCTTCTACAGAATATGTTCCATACGAATAGGTAGATGTGGCATTAGGCCATCGTATGAGTATATGGCTAAAAGCACCAGTATTATCAGCAGAGATCTGGTTGAATTGTGCAATGGTACCATCTGGTGCAAATAGTCTGATTATCAGCGGTTCGTTTGGCAGAGCTTGTCCATATACAAGGAGAGGCTGGCCCTCCGAGTAAACATTTCTGTCGGTAGACAACTGTAAGGCAAAAGCGTTGGTCAAGAAACTGCTTGCAATTACGAGAATTAACAATCCAAGCATCACTAGTTTCAATAAGTATGATTTCGTCAACCCATAGATATTGGTTCTGCTAATTCATGCGCAGATTAGCATATGATGAAAAGACTATTCATTAGAATACCGTTCAGGATTCATAGAGTTTATTGCAACCATGGAAAAACTTGATTGTTCGTTTTTCAATATTGTAAGAGAAGCATTTCGTATTATCATCTCGTATAGTAATTCAGGTTTTGGTTGTAAAATAGTAGAGATCATTGATTTGATGGGATCCATGTGAGTAACAAGTAAAACGGTTTGCCCGACATGTTTTTTCAAGCAATGATCAACCATGTCCAAGACCCTTTTTTTCACATTTGTAAATGTCTCGATGCCGTTTGTCTCAACTACCGGATGACCTTGGTAGAATTTCAAGAAGACATTTCCATGTTTTTTTAACATTTCATCATAATGCATTCCTGAAAACGATCCCATGTCTATCTCAGTCAGCCGCTCATCAACTGTACATGTCAACCCTATACTGTCGGCAACTATTTTGGCGGTATGCTCTGCCCTCTCTATAGGGCTAGAATATATTTTAGATATGTTAAAAGGCTTGAGAAAAATTCCTATTTGCTCGGCCTGTTGAATTCCCAATTCTGTCAGTGGAAATCCCTTGGTGCGTCCAGCTAAAATTCGTTCAACGTTATTTTTGGCCTGACCGTGTCTTAGAAAAAGAAATAGTGGCAATAACGATCACAGTTATTGAATAAAGATAATAATAACATTGCCTGTGTTTGATTTCATGAAGATTGGAATAATTGGTGGAACAGGTGGAATGGGAAAAGGATTTGCTTTACGATGGTGTGAAAACCATGACATCATCATTGGATCAAGAGAATCTTCCAAGGCAGAGGAAGCTGCAAGGGAATATTTTGGACTGGCGCAAAAAGAACATGGTACATTCAAAGGAAAAATCACCGGAAAAGACAACACGTCTGTTGCAAAAGAAAGCGATGTTTTGGTTTTGTCAATTCCATATGAAAACATTGATGCGATATGTTCTCAGGTATTACCTAATGTGAAAGATGATTGTACAGTCATATCCCCCATAGTGCCACTGACCAGGACTGATCTTGGTTTTGAGTTCATTTCGTTCAAGGACAGGAAACCATCTGCGTTTGAGTTGGTCCATAAATACATGAAGAATAAATCCAGGCTGGTTTCTGCATTTCATACAATATCAGAGAAAAAGCTAATTGATCCAAAACTTGTACTTGATTCTGACATATTTGTGTGCGGAGATGCCGAAGACTCGATAAACCTAGTGTGCAAGCTAGTAACTGAGATAAAAAATCTCAGACCAATACTGTTGGGGCCTGGTTCCTTGTCATATCTTGCAGAAGTGACAACGCCAATTCTTCTCAACGCAATGATAAAAAACAAGATGAAGAACCCCGGCATAAAGATAATCTAGATATCATCATCATACCAGTAATCAACATGGGACAGGTAAGAAGAAAGAATTGGTTTACTGCAATGGGTGTACTGTTCATTGTTGTAGCATCCATTGCAATCATACGGGATTTGCTCATATGGGGACCAGAGTTTACGTCAGACTTTTTTACGTCTTCTGACATTACAAGTGAAAAGATATCTGTAGCCATGTTTGGTATAGCAGGATTTCTCATTATTTTGGGGCTGCGGGGAGAAAACTATGAAGAATGAAAAGTTTCTCAAATCACAGAAAATTTTACGGCTTGCTACAATAGGTTCGTCTGGAGTACCTCACATTGTTCCCGTATGGTACAGGTATACAAGCGGTAAATTCTACATAGGAACAAACACAAGTACAAGAAAGGCAAGAAACATCAAGAAAAATCCCAAAGTGTCATTTTGTGTTGATACAGGGATACGATCACCAGACATAGTTGGCGTGATGGGAACTGGAAGGGCAAAATTGATCCTGGAAAAAAAATTGGTTGGATCACTTGCAAAAAAGATCTTGCTTCGATATTTTAAGAGTCTGAAAAATAAATCAGCACAGCAGCTCTTTGACCAGACTGACTGTATCATACAAATAACTCCAGGAAAGGTCACAGAGTGGAAGTACTAGGCAACAAATTTTTCTATCTTATCCAGTGCACCCTGCAATATTGGAATGTCGGGCAGAAAGACCATCCTAAAGTGGCCTGTGCCATATTTTGTTCCAAATCCAGAGCCGTGGACTGTAAGGATTCCGGTTTCCTTCAATAGTTCTGTTACAAATTCTTTGTCTGAACCATACTTGTTGTGCTCTATTTTTGGAAATGCATAAAATGCACCCTTTGGATTTGAGCAGCTGATGCCGTTCATTTCGTTCAGTCGCTTTATTGTATAGTCTCGTCTCTTTTTGAGATCAGAGACAAAATTGGATACATAATCCTGCGGTCCGTTCAGTGATTCTAGTGCGGCATACTGTACTGGAAGATTTGTTGCAATCCTCACCCTAGATAACTTTGGTACATTTTCTCTCAATAGTTCCAGTCTCTTTGATTGGTTAAATGCGATATATCCAACTCTCCAGCCAGACATCAGGTGAACCTTTGAGAATCCATTAAGTAATATTACAGGCGAGTCACCGCTGACCTTGCCTATTCCGGTGAATTTTTCGTCAAATACAATCTGGTCGTATATTTCATCACAGATGATGTACAGGTCATGCTCGTTTGCAAGGTCAACTAGATCCTTCAGTGACTTTTCGCTAAATACTACACCTGTGGGATTGTTTGGACTGATAAGGCATATTGCAACTGTCTTTTCTGTAATTTTTGATCGTATATCACCAAGATCAGGAGTTGAGCTGTGCAGGTCCACTAGAAATTCAATTGGTTTTCCTCCAAACAGTCTTACGTATGATGCATATGGTGGATAGTACGGTCCAGGTATCAGGACCTCGTCACCTGTTTCCACAATAGATGCCATTATCATTTCCAGACCTTCTGATACTCCGTTTGTTACCAGGATGTCATCTTCTAAAACCCGGAGACTTTTTTTTGCCTCTTTTTTTGCAATTGCTTGCCGTAGTTCTGGGAGTCCCTCTGATGATGCATAATAATTCTGTCCGTCTCGTATTGCCTTGATGAATGCCTCTTTTACTCTGTCAGGTGGCTGGAATCCGTACTGGAGCGGGTCTCCGATGTTAAGATATGTTATATTTTTTCCCTGTTTCTGAAGTTTTCTTGCCTCCAGTGCAATATCCCGTATTGCATACTCGACTCCTGCCACCCTTTGTGAAATCTTCAATTACCTAGACAGATATTTAGCCCCGTTAAATTCTTAATTAATTGGACTCGTTGCATAGCCAGGATAGTGCGGGTGGCTTCGGACCACCAGGTCGTGGGTTCGAATCCCACCGAGCCCTTTACTTGATGAGTCTATAACCAGTCAAATGCATACAACAGTGTGAAAACGATGTTTCAATCAATATGGCATTCATCAATATAAGATTACAGAAACCCAAGTTCCAATTCTGTGCCTTTTACATCAAACCTTTTTTCATTATTTGTCAAGCCAAATTTGTTACAAAGAATTTTGATTAATTTTCTCCCCTGAACTGGTACAAGATTTTTCAAGTCACAATAGATTTTTCTCTTGATACCGACAAATGAAGTTTGGTTCTCATTCCATTGCATGCTCTGCATTGGGTGTTTATAGCACGGCAAAAATCTAAGGGATGCCAAAAAAGATATCTTGAGACAATCAACATCTTCCTGGATTACCTTGGTTTTGATATCTTTTATCTTAACTGACATGTAATAATTGGATATTCTTTTTAATTATTCAAGTTTTTGCGCATTCTATGTATTTTTCATTAGATCTCTAAGACAGAATTTTTCAAACCCTTGATAATAAATAGACGGAAATTCAGATCATGTCTGTATGAGATTTCAGATTTCTTTATTCTATGTTGGGATTTTATCCATCATAACAGGATCAATTGGAGCTGGAATTATTTTATCAGAATCAAGCAAGAGCGCTAACAGTTTTTTGCTTGAGAATCTTGAAGCCAATAATATTCCAGTAAAGATCCAAGGAGATGGAATTGGGTATTATCTGATATCATCTGATAGTTACCAGAATGATATTTTGGCTAAAGTGATTGATCCGCATGGAAACACTCTTGATATAAGAAAAATAACAAACAAGGTCACGGTTGACTATTTTCATTTTGAACATGGCGATCAGGTTACACTAGAGGTTACCAATCTTTCCGACAAGCCTGTAAACATTACAGCTACAATAGGAGATACAAGAGTGCAGGAGATCATGTTTCCTGCAGTATTGATATTTGCAGGTGCTCTTATCTTGGTCTTTTCTGGATATAGAAAGTTAAAAAACTACATTATAGAGCAGCCAGACGAGAACAAGTCATAGACTGGGATGCACAACATGATTGCGCCAACCAGCAAGGACAAGTTGAATCCTATCCAGGTAGCAGAAAATATCACATTTACAATTGCAAATGGGACAAGCTTTTTTGTCTTGGTGTAGCCAAACTTTGAGAGCGTGAGAAAGCCCCCGATAGAGGCCAGCAACAATCCGGATTCTATGGTAAGATGGGATGATGTTACCAGCCCGTCAATTCCATATATCTCGTGGAAGCTGTAATCAACATAGCCCCCTCCAAGCTGCATTACAGAGCCTGCAAGCAATAATACCATCCCAATGATTACCTTTCTGTTCTTCAAGGATAAAATGGTTCCAAATGATGCAGAAAGTGCCACTATGCTCACTCCTGTATATACAGTAACATGCTGGATGGTCCAGAAACTGTCCGGTATTTTTAGCGCATGTGATGCCGAGTCCCATATTCCCCCAATCAGTACACTAGAGGTGCCAAGGACTGCCATGACTGCGGCGATAAACAGTAGATCATTTTGTCGTGATAGAAATGATTTTGATACAATTTGCGGTATTACCATACTCACACTCGAAATGATCTTGTTATATAGAATTTTGTTATGGGATTTTTAGCATCTTGTTTTATTGATTTTTATCTGTGGGTGTGATTTTTTGGAAATGACTATTATACTGGATTGTGGTAACATGATACCATGAGTCCAGGCATAGGATTGATGAAGAGAAGACTTCCGACAGAAAAGGAAGCGATACCTGTTGCGGTGTCAGGGCTAGTGCAAAAATATGGAGTCAAGCCAGATGGCATCAAGACACTAGAGACCAAGTTTGATGTTGACGGTGGAGACTGGTATGTGGCACTTGGGTTTGGAGAGAAGCGAGCCATAGTAAAGATGGATTCTGTGCAAGGTACGGTAACCGAGATTAGAGAGATCTAGAATCTATTTTCTAAATTGCATGTCAAGATATTCGGACTTGGCAATTCTCATGATACAAGTGAAAATCACATCATTCAATCAGATCTAGTATTTTCTTGATTCTGGTGTAAGTATCAATTGTGGATTCTACCTTATGTTCATTCGGACTGGTCCTGTAGAAACCATCCAATCTGTAAAATAGTATGTAGGTTTGTCTCCATAGTTTTTATTCTTTGACCTCATCTGGAATTATTTTCTGCCTGTATTGTAACAATAAGCAGTTTTTACATACACAGTCATCATATGTGATTTCTTTACCTGATAATTTGGATTCTTTGGAACACCAACATGATTCATTTTCTTGACATTCAAAAGAAGAACCGCATTTCATACAATTCTTTTTCATCTTCGTGGCATAGCGATAAAATCTCCAAACTTTCTGTTGTATTTGTCATTTGATAAGACCAACACAGGCCTTACTTTGGAACTTTTTAGATCTGAGAATGGAAATGAGATTAAGACTTATCTCTTTGTAAAATCATTTATCATTTCACTTTTTCAGATACTGGTTCCAGATTTCATCATCTTTGTTTAACCACAGCTTATGCAGTGATTGTTCAGATAGCGATTTAATATCTGCAAACTCATCTTTTAGACTCTTTGTCATCCTTTCAGATTTTTCAAGGATTATTTTTTCTCCTTTTCTGACAAGAATTATCTCGTCGCCTTTTTTTATTCCTATTTCTTTTTGTATATTAGAAGGTAGGGTTATCTGTCCTTTTGCTGAAACTTTAATCGATCTGAATTTTAGATTGTCAGTAGCTGCTTTCATGACCAGAGTAAGAACTTTCTTACTTTTAGGTTAGATGTCCAAAAGATCTATTTTTTAAATTGTACGTTAGATACTTCGGGCTCTTTTATTATTATCAATCCACCATCACGTAGTTGCTGTATCAACTGCAAGACTTCTTTTTCCATCTGGCCTCGCTGTATTCCAACTTGTTTTGCAAAAAGATCAACTAGTTCTGTAATTTTTCTTTGTCCATTGCATAATTTCCAAAATTCTACTATGGCTTGATTTACCATGAACCCTTGCTGTTTTTCATCCATTAGAATGAGAGAACCGTCTTCTTGTTTTACCAGTGAGCCTACACCCTGTGGCATGGCGATCTCATAGTTAATCGGTGCAACAGTTTTTTGTTTTCCATAGTTTATCATTTTCTTTCCCTCGTCTGACATTTTTTCTGGAGTCCACGCTGGCTCCCATACAATTTCTACATCTACTGCAGATACTCCTGGAACTTTGGTTACGTAACGTTTTACATCAGTAACTAGTGTATCATGTAACGGACAACCACGTGTTGTCATTGTCATTTTGATGTCTACTTTATTGTCAGGATTGATGCTAACGCCATAGATTAATCCCATATCCACCACACTGATTGGAATCTCTGGGTCCATGCATTGTTTTAGTGAATCCAGTACCTGTTGTGAAGTGACAGTTGTCATGAATTGAGTTGTTTCTACAATGAAATAAATACTTTACAACTTGGACTCGAATAATTTTTTGATTGATATCTCAAATGGTGGTTTTGCAATACCTGCCTCGGTTATGATTCCAGATATCAGCTCAGGTGGGGTCATGTCAAATGCCGGGTTTATCACGTTGATTCCGTCAGGTGCTGTCTTTTTTCCTGCCACTCCTGTCACCTCGCTTGCCTTTCTTTGTTCTATTATGATGTCATCAGGTTTGTTTTTTAGGTCAAATGTTGAGAGTGGTGCTGCAACATAAAATGGAATGTTGTGCTGTCTTGCCATCGTAGCTACTTGGTATGTGCCAATTTTATTGTAGACATGTCCTGTGCTTAAGATTCGGTCTGCACCAACTACTACCTTGTTGACCAGTCCCTTTGCCATTGCATAACCTACTGCGGTATCTGGGATTAGGCTGACATCAATGTTATCATGTTGTAGTTCAAATGCTGTCAGCCTTGAGCCTTGCATTACAGGCCTTGTTTCTGTTGCTATAACCTTGATGTTTTTTCCGCTGTCCTTTGTTGCACGGATTACACCAAGTGCGGTTCCATATCCTACTGTAGCTAGTGCTCCTGCGTTGCAGTGGGTCATAATAACATCATTGTTTGAAAATAGTTCAGAGCCGAATTTTCCCATCCTCATGTTGATTTCAACATCTTCGACTGCCATCTTTTGTGCTGTTTCCACAACTTGTTTTCTGATTTCGTTTGTATCATTCCCTTTCTTTGCTGTTTCCATTATTTTTTCCAGTCCCCATGCTAGGTTTACAGCAGTCGGTCTTGTCTCAAAAAGGATTTTTTTTGCCTTTTCCATGTCTTCTAGCAATTTTTCTTTTGTCTTTGCCTTACTTTGTAAAGATGCAAGTGCCAGACCAAATGCTCCTGCAACCCCGATTGCAGGTGCACCTCGCACTACAAGATTTCGTATGGCGTCAGCCACCTTGTTATAATCTTTGAATTTTACATATTCGAGTTTGTTTGGAAGCTTTGTCTGGTCAATCATGATTACAGTATTGTTCTTCCACTCTACTGTTTTCAAGCTAGAGTGAATCTTTGTTTCTTGCTTCAATATTTGTTTAAAATTCTGGCTTTTTTATAATCGTTACATGTTTTACTATTAAACATTATATTGCAATCAGTATTTCAAGTCAACAGTTGCTCAATCATAATACATTAAACAAGTATGATGTTTCAGGTATGTACAAGGTATATGATACATGGCCTAAAATTGCAAGAGATTCATATCTATCCCCTCAAGAGTTAATTGATTTTGATAATATAGATCACATAGTATTTGCAGGCATGGGTGGTTCAGGCGCAATTGGGGATATTTTATCAGCCATACTTTCCAAGACAAATATTCATGTAGCAGTAGTAAAAGGATATCATCCCCCAAATACAGTAGATTCAAAAACACTAGTTGTTACCACTAGCATTTCAGGAAATACTGCTGAAACTTTATCTGTACTTGACACTGCAAGAAAGACAAAGTGTAGATTAATCGCATTTTCTTCAGGGGGGAAAATGCAGGAGTATTGTGTTAGATATAAGGTAGAATATAGAAAAATTCCTAAAATTCATTCGCCGAGAGCATCTTTTCCAGGATTTTTATATTCCATTTTAAAAGTATTAGGACATATACTTCCAGTAAAAGAAAAAGACATACTCGATTCAATTACAGACCTTGAAAAGACCTCAAAGATGATTTCTTCAGAAAATTTGGATAAAGACAATCCATCATTAAAATTAGCAGAGTGGATTTCAGGTATTCCAGATATTTACTATCCATTTGGTTTGCAAGCTGCAGCTGTAAGATTCAAAAACTCACTCCAGGAAAATGCTAAGAGACATGTAATGATTGAGGATGTTATAGAGGCAGGTCATAATGACATAGTAGCATGGGAAAAAAAGGATAGAGTGCAGCCAATTCTTATCGAAGGAAATGACGATTACATCAAGACCAAACAAAGATGGGAGATTCTCAAGAAATATTTCAAGACAAACAAGATCGACTATAGAGAAGTGCATTCGGTAAAGGGTTCCATAATTTCAAAGTTGATCAACTTAATCTATGTTCTAGATTATTCTACAATATACCTTGCCGTTTTGACAAAAACTGATCCATCACCTACAAAGTCTATTGATTTTATCAAGAAGTTATCATAGAATTATAACACACTTTTAGAGAAAAGTAATCTATTTTTTATATTTTTTTGCAAGGGTTTTTGCATTCCTTACCTTTTTGACATACACATCATTTATCTCTCTTATCAAGTCAAGTGTTTGATTATGAATAAGGTCCAGATTAGGAATAACACAGTTGTGGATCAGTCTGCCTCCAGTTGACACAAAGAGGTGATTTTTTGTATCAATGGAATATACGTCTTGTTCTGATTCCTGGTGTACAGTCTTTGTAGTTTTGATCATGTACAGATTATTATTTATGATATGCCACAAGTTCTTGCTGTGATTTCTTGTAATTTGTGACTCTGAAAAGCCTGCAACAGATGCAAGACTGTTATACTGTGTTTCCTTCTTTGAGACAAGAGAGTACAATAATCCACCCTTAATGGTCCTTCCATCTATCACACTTGGACAAGGGATATTTTCAGTTAGTGTCATTACATATCCCATAGAGAGTAGCAAGATGTCAAGACCTGCTGCCAGCATTTTAGAGGAGGTCCCTGTCTGAACCATTCCAATCTCGGGTGCAAAAGAGCCATCTCTCCTAAAGTATCCACTTAGGAACTCTTCTTTCATTTTTCTTGGTGCAAAATAGATAAATTCTGGAAGACCTTTTACATTTGAATTTCTTCCACAGCCCAGAATATCAGCAATAAATAATGAAAGTGGGGTTGACTTGACTCCAACATGGGTTACATTGTTTTGTGTTGTTGTGATGTAATAGTTTATTCCCATTGACTCCAGAATCCTGCAAACATCTGAGATGTAGATAGTTTCATTTTTGTTAAAAAAGAATCTCACAGAATATCCTTTACCATAGTTACTTACCGAGCCTTCTGCTACATAATATCCCAAGAGTCTGCAAAAGTCTTCAGTGATTGCGATTGATCTTGGCATGTTAAATCCCAATCTCCAGTTTTTTGATTCAAAATCAAAGAATTGTTTGACATCAAGTTCTGGTAGCTGTGCCATAAATGGTATGTAATCGTTTGTCTTGACTTGTTTTGCAAACCTTTCTGATAGATCATCTGATACTAGCATTAGGTGTTCATCCGTAGTTGTTATAGAACGGTTTGTTCTTGATGTTAAAGTGATCATCGTACCAGAAAACGTTCTCTTCCATTTTGCAGTAACTTTATCAAAGAATGGTTTTCTGTTTTCTTGTTCATATGATAATATATCATTTGCATAATCCTTGTCTACATAGTCTTTTATGGTAACTGGTCTCATGCCCATCTGAGTCTTGATAAATACAATCTCGTTTCCATCAAGACAGTGACCACCAATGAAACCAGGAAACATTTTTGGTCTGTTACCCAAGAATTTGTGAATCTCATCTGAAAAAGACCACATTTCATCATAATTGACTTTGTGTTGTATTGCAATCATATTGCTTAGTTGTGCATAGTTAATCAGCCATCCATAGTATGATGTATCCACAACTATTTTTGCAAGCTCAAGAGTAATTGGTGAAGACATTTGCTTTGTCTTAACTCCTGCTTTTTTCATAAGTTGAACATATTTTGAAGAAGCCCATGATCTTTTAGGAGCATTGGATTCAATTGCATAAAATTTTGCATATCTCTTCAAATCACTTAACATTCTTTTATGAACACCCCTAGTAGCACTATAGATTACAGGCACAGTAAGTTTAGATTGTAGTTTAGAGGTGGTTCCAGGACTTATGGTACTGTGTATGACAATTATATCAGGATTGAATTTTGTAGAAAGAGAAATTACATTTTTAATAAAACTATCAGAAAACGGAATGCATACATGAAGAAATGAGGTTTGTACTTGATCATATTTCTGAAATTTTTTTTCATCCATTAGTTTTTCGTTTATATCATAACCTATTGTTAGCACATCTTTGGAAATTAGTTGTAATATCGGCTTTCCTATCTCTCCCAGACCTGCGACCACATTCTTTGTTTTCAATCACTAGACTTTTACAATCCACCTAAATTAACTAATAGATTTGTTCATAGACAAGGAAAACCATTTTAGACAGTGTGAAAGAAGTGTGACATGATAAAAGCTGTAATTACCGCAGCAGGTAGAGGGACTAGACTTTTACCAATGACAAAAGAAATGCCAAAGGAAATGATGCCAGTCTTTTCAAAAATTTATGGTGATGGACCAGTGGTTCTGCCACTTTTACAATTAATATTTGAGCAGATTTATTCTTGCAATATTCGAGATTATTGTTTCATAGTAGGCAGAGAGAAAAGATCAATTGAAGACCATTTCACTCCTGATCATGATTTTCTGAAGATTTTATCAGATAGAAATAAATCAATCATATCCAAATTTTACAGAAAAATTGAACAATCTCACTTGGTTTGGGTTAATCAAAATAGTCCAAAAGGATTTGGTGATGCAGTAAAACATGCAGAGCGATTTGTAGGAAATGATGATTTAGTAGTTCATGCTGGCGATGTTTCAATAATAGGAAAATCACCACATCCAATCAGTCGATTGATTGATGTTGGAAAGGATCCTTCAATATCAGCAGTTTTACTAGTAAGAAAAGTAAAAGATCCTAAAAGACATGGCATACCTGTTTTAAGAAAGATATCAAAGACATCATTTCTCGTAGAAGAAGTTGAAGAAAAGCCAGAAAGACCCAAGTCAAACATGGGATTAATGCCTCTTTACTTTTTCAAGCCTAAAATTTTTGAGTGTCTTAGAAAGATAAAGCCTGGAAAAGGGGGAGAATACCAACTTACAGATGCAATCCAGAGACTAATAGAGGAAGGCGAAAAAGTAATAGCTATTCCCGTGAACTCTTATGAAGATGTACTCGATGTTGGAACTGTTGAATCCTTCAAACAATCACAAGAGATCTCCTTTAGACGCGCATAATTTTTAATCTGTGGTAAATCAGACATATCATGAAGATAGGCATAGTAGGTCTTGGATTTGTTGGACTCTCTTTTGCATCAGTATTGGGATCAAAAGGGTACTCTATCATAGGAATAGATTCAGATAAAACAAAAGTTGCAAAGATAAAGACCGGAAGATCTCCTTTTTACGAGCCAAAATTAGATGAATTATTGAAATCTGCATTAAAAAAATCTCTAACAATATCAACAGATGTCAGATTGGCAGTAAATCAATGTGATATCATTTTTGTAACAGTTGGGACACCCCTTTCAGAAAAAGGACAGATTGACTTGACTATTTTAAAATCAGCCATAGAAGAAATAGGAAACATTCTTGCAACAGAGAACAAAAAACCAATTCTGGTAATCAAGAGCACTGTTGTACCCGGCACTACAAATGATTTTGTCATGCCAATAATAAAAAATAAAATTGGCAAAAAAATAAGCAAGATTAGAATTTTAACTAATCCTGAATTTTTGAGAGAGGGAAAATCAATTGATGACACATTAAAACCACATATAGTTGTCATAGGAGGTAACAATGATGAGTCAGTAAAATTAAAGAAATTTTATCAGCATCTCTACGGAGTAAAGATTCCAATCATTTTAACAAATCATCAGACTGCAGAATTGATAAAATATGCAAACAATTCATTTTTGGCAACCAAGATTAGTTTTGTCAATCAAATTGCAAATATTTGTCAATCAATACCAGGAACCAACATTGAAGACGTTGCAAAAGCAATAGGACTAGATCCTAGAATTGGAAGTCTTTTTTTAAAAGCTGGTCCTGGTTATGGAGGCTCTTGCCTGCCAAAAGATTTGCAGGCACTAATTGCATTTTCTTCAAAAACAGGAGTTGAGCCCATTCTACTCAAGGCAGTACAAGAAACAAATAATTCTCAGGTAAAGAAGATTTTAGATTTGATAGAAAGATCAATAGGAAACATAAATGGAAAACAGATTACCATTTTAGGATTATCATTTAAAGAAGATAGTGATGACATAAGAGAGTCTGTTTCGATAAAATTAATCAATTTACTCTTAAAAAAGAATGTAAAGATAATCGCCCACGACCCAAAGGCAATAGAAAATACAAGATCGGTGTTTGGTAACAAGATAAGATTTTTTGATTCAGTAAAAAAGGCATTAAGAGATAGTCAATGTGTTGTAATAATGACCCCATGGAAACAGTATAGTGGCATTAAAAATGCCGATTTTCAGAAAATGCGGAGAAAATTTGTAATAGATACTAGACGAATTTTAAATCATAAAAATCTCGATATAGAGTATCATGCGTTAGGTCTTGGAGAATAAACTATTTCAAATCAGGATGAAAAGTTCTTTATTATTCTACATTTAAAAGAAACTTACAAGATGTCAAAATTATATCTATATTCGATTTTTCATGGAAATTTGAACTATTCATCCATTCCTCCAGAATCATATGATGAAATTATCGATTCGTGTTACTGGCCGATTCTAGACATATTAAAGGACTATAAATTCAAAACAGGAATTGAGTTTCCTATTGCAACTCTTGAAAAGATAGAAGACATAGATCCTCTTTTCATAGAAGAATTTAGAAAGGCAATCTCAAACAAAAAATGTGAGATAATTTGTTCAGGCAAGGAACAGGTGGTTTTTCCACTAGTTCCAGAGGATGTGAATCAGGTCAACATTTCTACTGGTAAAGATGAGATGGAAAGGTTGTTTTCCATTCAATGTAACACGGCATATATCAACGAACAGCTGTTCAGCTCTGGTCTTGTTCCCATTTATCTAGATGCAAAGATCAAAAACATTATAACAATACACGAGTGGGCAAACAAGTTTTCAGATTTTCATGAGGATGAAAAATTTCTTCCTAAAAAAATTGGTTCAAAAAATGATGATCTGGCTATAATTTGGAATAGCTACATAGCATATCAAAAATTTCAGAGATATGTAAATGGAGAGATTGAAAAAGAAGAATACCTTGAATATATTTTAAAACACAAGAAAAAAGCGGATAGTTGTTTTCCGTTGTATGGCTCCGATATGGAGATTTTTGGATATAAAAATCCAGTGTTGGGGTTAAAGGGAGACGGAAAAGAAATTCAGAGATTTAAACTAATTCTAGATGAAATTGAGAAAAAATCGGATTTGGAATTTATTCTCCCAAGTCAAGTCATAGAAAAATTTCCTCCAAGAGATAGAATAAAAATGAATTCGGCAAAATTTGCAATTTTAGGAAAAAAACAGGACAAGTTTATTGTTACAAGATGGGCAACATGTGGACGAGATAACAGCAACAGCAATACAATTTGTTATAATCTTCTAAAGAAGATCAGAATCTTGCAAGGCATGCAAGATGATAAAAACAATAACTTGTATATTTCAAAGTTAATTGATTGTTGGGCAAGCGACTTTCGAACTCATACAACAGAGACAAAATATCTTCATTTTAATGACATCTCCAGATCTCTTAGCAAAGATGTTGATAGAGAGATCTTTTCATGGAATGACAAAATTTCCTTGGAGAAGTCATCTGATCTGATTTTATTTAATCCAAATGAAACAGATTGGGATAAAATACCCTTTGAACTACGACTACATTTTCGCCCAAGAAAGATGAAAGGAAAATTTGAGATAATCATAGATGGAAAACCCATTTCTTCGCAGATAGAGGATGCAAAATATTACAAGGATGGCAGTCTGCGAAGTGCAGTTGTAGTCTTTGAGCCAAGCATAAGGAAAAAAACAATTGCCACTATCACCATCAAAGATACAGGGAAAAAGATAATCTCAAAGAGTATACAGACGGATTCTATAAAAACTCCTACCGTAGAATTATCCATACTCAAGAGAAAAGGCGGAAGCATCTCAGATTTGATATTTCCAAAAATAAGCAAATTACCATTGATAGGATTTTTGGAGCATGGAACTTTTTCAGATACAAAGTTTTCTGCAGACTTTTATTCTGGGCATGTAATTACATTTGACAGAAATGGCAACAAATTCACTGACCTGGTAAACGTTGAGGCTATTGCTGAAGAGGGCAATTTTCCCATCAGAAAGAGACTAGTTTGTAACATGGAATTGCCTTTTGGTCATTTGACTAAAATTTATTACACATATCAAAAACTGGCAAGACTTGACATAAGATATATTTTCAATTTCAAAGAATTTCGACCTGCATCTTTTAGAGTTGGAATGCTAACTGCAAAACCTAATTCCTTTGACAAAAAATCTCTCAACTATGCAACCCATAATGGAGGTAGATTGGAATCATTTACATTGGACAAAGAATCCATAACCCAGGATGAATCTTCTGATCCTCGACTGACCAATCAGGGATGCTTGGGTTCCACAGAAGGCACATTAGATTTGGGAGACAAGAATATTGGAATAACCATGTTTTCTGACAAGTCATTGTGGTATTCTGTTCCCATGATAAACTATCACAATGTAGGAAAAAGTTTCTTTTATAGAATAAGCAACAGTGTTTCTGAACTGGATGATACTACAATGACATGGTGGAAAGGAAGAAAGGAGATATCTTTTTCATTGCTTGGAAGAGAAAAAAGCCCTGAAAACAACTTGAAGACAACCAAAATGATGTTCTTAGGACTGGTGTGCTTTACTAGAAACCCAGATATCAAAGTGATCAAGTGAGAGGAGTATGGAAACAGTGGTAGTTACAGGAGCAGCAGGCTTTATTGGATCACACTTATCTGAGAGACTTTTAAAAGATAAATTCAAGGTAATAGGAATTGATTGTTTTACAAATTATTATTCTAAAGAAATAAAGAAAAAAAATTTGGAAAGATGTCTTCAAAATGAAAATTTTACTTTTATTGAAGATGATTTAATGGATGTAGATCTTGAAACAATTTTCAAAAAAAGTAAATTGTTATTCCATGAAGCTGCACAGCCAGGAGTACGAAGTAGTTGGGGTAAAGAATTTGATGCATATGTAAAGGATAACATCCAAGTCACACAAAGAATTCTAGAAATAGCGAAAGATGTCAAGACTCTGGAGAAAATTGTTATGGCTTCTTCATCTTCAATATATGGGAATCAGCCAGGAAAAATGAGTGAAGATACACTCCCTAGACCAGTATCGCCATATGGTGTAACAAAATTAGCCTCAGAAAACTTGGGGTTTGTCTATGCACAAAACTTCAATCTCCCTATAACCTCATTGCGATATTTTACAGTTTATGGACCAAGGCAAAGACCTGATATGGCTTTTACTAGATTCATTAGAGCAAATTTGGAAGGAAGTAAAATCACAATATATGGAAACGGGAGTCAAAGTAGAGATTTCACTTTTGTTTCAGATATTGTAGATGCCAACATTCTAGTTTCAGAAAGCAAGATTCATGGAAATGCTTTGAATATAGGTGGAGGTAGTGTGCATACAATAAAGGAAGTCATCAAGATGATTGAAAATACAACAGGTGTTGAAAGCAAGATAGTTTTCGAACCCCCGCAAAAAGGCGATGTTTTAAAAACAGAATCCAATATTGAGAAAGCATCCAAGATTTTGCGTTATAAACCAAATATTATGTTAAAGAAGGGTTTGATAGAACAAGTCAATTGGTTTAAAAAGACTTTTGAATGTTAAAAAAATTCACAAGATCCGAGCTTGAGATAATCTTTGAAATATAGATTTTTAAAAGAGGTAATTAGTAGAACAACAATTGAGCTCTGGAAAAGATAAACCGATTTTCTTCAAAAAGAAGGAGCCTAAAGCTGGATATGAGACAATAGTTTCTAAAAATAATACATATCTAAAAGATCTAGAGGTAGGCAGACTAAGACTCGATAAAATAGGCAGTTCTTACAAAGGTAGAACGAGTTCATCGGAGCTTCTTATTGAGATTTTAATTGGAAAGTGTGATGTGAAGATCAAATATGACGAAGGGATAAAAGAATTCAAAGAATTAGGTGACAGGAAAAATGTTTTTGAAAAAGAACCCACAAGCTTACTTATTGGACCCAATTCAGAATATGAAATAACATGTACTTCTACTTCAGTAGACATCCTCATGCCTACGGTAAAACTGAGCGATTCAAAAACTTATGCTCCAGTTTTAATCAAACCTGAAAATGTAGAGATCTATGAGATAGGAGAAGGAAATTTTAAGAGAAAAGTAAGAGTAATACTAGGAGGTAATGGTCCATCAAAAAGATTACGAGGTGGAGAAACAATCAATCTTCCAGGTCAATGGTCTTCTTGGCCCAGACATTCTTTTGACAATCAACCAGAATTAGCTGATCAATTTGAAGAATTTTTCATATATTTCACACAGCCTAAACAGGGTTGGGGTTTACAGAGATGTGATGGCGTATTTGTAGATGGAGAATATAGAGAACAAAGTAAATTGGTCAGAAATGGCGATTATGCAATATTGCCTTTAGGAGACCATCCAATTGTTGCCGCACCAGATACAACTCTTTTGTATACATGGTTTTATGTAAGTCCAGTTCCAAAGATTTATCCAAAATGGGCAGAAGATCATGGCGAATACGCCTGATACCATAATAATAGTCTGTGGTGGCATATTACAGATTCCTGCAGTAGAAGAAGCAAAAAAACTTGGTTTAAAGACAATAGTTACTGATAGAGATCCAAATGCTCCCTGCAGAAATTTAGCTGATGAGTTTTATGTTTTGGACATATATGATGTTAAAGGACATGTAAAACTAGTAAGAAAACTAAAAAAAGAAAATAACATAAAAGGAGTTTTTACAGAAGGATCAGAGGCAACAATTTCTGTTGCAGCAGCTGCAAACGAATTAGGACTACCTTCAATCTCAATAAGATCTGCAATAAATTGCAGAGATAAAACCATGACTAGAAGAATTCTGAGCAAAGCCAAAATACCCATGCCAAGGTGGAAAGAAATTACATCAAGAGATAATCTTTCAAAAGCTGTTAAAGAGATCGGTTTTCCTTTGATAATAAAAGCAGGTAACAATTCAGCATCAAGAGGTTCCACCAAACTATGGAATGAGAAAGGAGTAATTGATGCATACAATTTGGCAAAAAGAAACTCATCAAATGACAAAGTCATAGTAGAAGAATTATGTGAAGGTTATGAGCAGAGTGTTGAGATATTATTTGATAAAAATAAAAAATGTACTTATCTTAACATTGTTGATAGATTTTTCTCTAAAAACAAGTGGTCAATAGAACTCGGTCATGTAAATCCTTCAAATTTATCACCTAAAGAAAAGATGACACTTTTTAAGATAACTCAAGAGGCTGCAAAAGCTATGGGGATAAATTTTGGAGTCTTCAAAGCTGACACTATGATGACTAAGAGAGGTCCAATAGTTTTGGAAGTCACGCCAAGACTATCTGGTGGCTTTGATTCACAAAAGACTACTCCAATATCCAGTGGGCGTAATTTCATAAGAGCAGCCATGATGTTATCCGTGGGATTACCCATAGACAAAAAGGACTTGCGTCACAAATGGAAAAAATATGCTTCTGTTTGGACTGTCTTGTCATCACCCGGAGTAGTTACAAAAATTGATGGTTTGAAAACATTGGAAAAAATAAACGGAATAAAGGAAATTATATTAATAAAGAAAATCGGTAATAAAATTCTCCCAATGACAAGTAGTGCAGTTAGACCCGCTTACATTATTTCAGAGGGAAGTTCGTATCAAGAAGCACTCAATTTGACTCTAGCAGGATCGGATTTAATAAAATATCGTGTAAAGTGAATGTAATGAAAAAACAGACAGCGATAATCACAGGTGCAGGCAGAGGAATAGGCAGAGGAATTGCAGAGAAATTAGCCTCAAAGGGGTTCAATTGCATTTTGATATCTAGAACAGATAAGGAAATAAAACAAGTGACAAAAAAGATCATAAAGAAGGGAGGAATAGCTTCGTTTTTGACATGCGACATAATTGATCCATCATCAGTAAAAGAAATGGTTGAGCAAGTAATTTCAAGACATGAACATATTGACGTTTTGGTAAATTCTGCAGCTTCTGGTCCTGCAATAGGTCCAAGTGAAGATCTCAATATTGAAGAATGGAAAAGAGTAATCGATACAGATTTGACTGGAACTTTTATTGTTTGCAAAGAAGTTGGCAAACAGATGATAAAATCAAAATACGGCAGAATTGTTAACATTTCTAGTTTTCATTCAGTTGCAACATATCCACAAAGAGCTGCATATGCAGCAGCAAAGACCGGTGTAATTGGGCTTACACGAGCATTAGCAGTAGAATGGGCAAAGTATAAGATAACTGTAAATGCAGTTTCTCCAGGTCCCATAAAAACACCCAGAACCAATTGGTTCCTCAGTCTTGATCCAAAAAGTGAATCTCGCATGCTAGCAAGAACGCCACTTGTACGACTAGGAGAAGTTAATGATGTAAGCGCGGCAATAGAATTTCTGACATCTAAAGACGCGGGATTTGTTACAGGACAGAATATAGTAATAGACGGAGGATGGCTGTCTAGTGCTTGGTTTGGAAGTTATAACACAAATTAACGTGATAAGGAAATTATTAGAAAGTTATTTATTTTTTTGAGCATATACAATAAATTCTCTTCCTAAGCCTTTATGTGCAAGATAGTTGTAAAGTTCACGTTTTAATTCATTATATCCAGATGAACGAATAGCAGTTTCAAGTTTCATTCGCATCCCATGAATTTTTTGTCCAACTTTATCATTCCCAACATAATCTAATCCAAACAACAAAAACAATTCAAGAGGAAATGTAGATTCAGTATAAACTATCTTAAACCCAGATTTTCTAAGCAGACTCGTTAATGATTTGGGCGTAAAATAGTTAACATGTTCGGGGGATGCTACCCAGTAGTAAGGTTTTTTCATAGTTTTAATCACAATATTTTGAAGAATATTGAAATCATTTGGAACCTCAAAACAAACTATTCCTCCTTTATTGAGTAAGTTATAACAGCTTTTACATGTGCCAGAGGGATCTATTACATGTTCCAACAGAAACTTGGAATGAATTGCATCAAATTTATCACTTGTATGCGACTGATATTGTTCGAAAAGGGATTCAATAATAGGTATTCCGTTACTCTTAGCATAACGAGCGGCGGTAGTTGAAGGTTCTACACCCAGGACATTCCATCCTCTTTCCTTAGCTCTTTTTAGAAAGAAACCAGGGCCGCAACCTATATCTAAGATTTTTTTCTTTTTCTTTCTGATTTTTGATTCAATAGTATCTAATTTATCATCAAATGTAATATTCCAATATGATAATTCAGATTCATCTTTTTTGATATATTTTGGTTTCATGGATTGATAGAAGTGATGTGCATACATCTTCTCTAGATCCTTTAATTCAGGTATTGGATTAAGATGACAAAATCCACATCTGATACAATCAACAACAGAATATTTTTTTGATTTCCAGATTGGTTTTCCTTTATGAAGATTCAAATTATTCACTTATTACCAGATTTTATAATTGATACCTAGTAAAGTTATTAAAAATTCTGTCTTTGATAAATTTAATTTTATAGTCAACCAATCATGTGAATCAAGCAATTAACGAATATATCTAGATTATGATAACAAACATTATAATCGTAATTTTATTTTCAGGTTTAATCAAACAAATGAATCAGCTGTGAATGATTTGCAGTATGACGTTTGCAATTCGTTCTGCACCTTTATCATCAATAATACTATTGTATGATGACATTTTTAGCAATTGATCATTATGAAAATATGAGATTATTTCGTTTACAGCATCTTTATATTTTATTTTATTATATTTTCCAAGATATTTAAACCAATTACAATTTGCCATCCGCTTTGCAGAGATATCATTTTCGTTACTATGGGATATTACAAATATAGGTAATCTTGCGAATACAGATTCATAAACCGTTATACCAAATGCAATTATGCCAACAGAGCATTCAAACATAAGATGTGGAAAATTTTGAGGATCTTTAATGATTTTAAAACGATCATCATTTGAAATTAGATTACGTAATTTGTTTTCACCAACATAAAACTTTCCTAGGATTACAAGTAACTTGAAGTCAGATGTTACTTTTTTAAACTCTGATACAATACGAAATGTTATATTTTTTTTATCAGATCCACCCATAGAAAGAAGTATTACATTTTTTTTCTTTCTTATTTTTTGCTGTTTAAATTCAGGATTTATGATAACATATTTTAGCCCAACAAGACAATTTTCTGGACAGACTCCAAATTGTTCACGTATACCAGGCAATATTGCTAAATCAGCATGATTAGCAAATTGCCTGTTATCAATTAAAACTACTTTGACACTATCCTTTACAGATTTAATTATTTTCAGAATAGATTTTCTTTTGGAGTCAATTATGAGTGCTTTACATTTTTCTTTCTCAAGGATCTTTTTAATCATGATTCCTTCTGTATGAGTCTGATTCACTTTGAAGACTATATGTCCATATTTTTCAATTTCTTCTTTATTATTATTAGAAATTAGAAAGATGCACTCCATACCCTTTTTTGAAAAATACTCAGCAATAGATAAGCATCTTTTGAGATGTCCAAGTCCAAGTGTTTTACTGCTATCTACTCTAAATGCTATACGCAGTTTATTTTTATTTTGAATCACTACGATTTCAACTATTTAATGATAAATTAACTATTTTAGTCAATCATATACTTTACACACAAAATTATTTATTATGTAGAAAATTCACTTCAGAACTATTGTGGTACTAGACCATGTTTGATTAGAATTTTTTTAAGATCATTTTTAGAAATACATGTAACAGTATCAGAAGAATATACTGAAAGAGTGCACGGTTTAAAGTTTGTATAAGATCGTTTTATCAATTCCACCCTATCATTTTCTGGAGGCAACAAGACATACATATTCTTATATTCAATCGAATATTTTGACTCATATTCATTTAACAATATTTCATGATGTTTTTCACCAATTCGCACAGGAATTTTTTTTGTCTTAAAAGGAATTTCAGATATTTCTTGTAATGCTCCTACCAAATCAGATAATTTGTACGATACCAATTTTGGGATAAATACCTCAGAACCTTTGGCGAAATTCAAGGCATTTATGATAAGATCTAGTGCTTCATTCATGGCGATATTGAATCTAGTCATATTGGGATCAGTAACTGTAATCATACCCTGTGATTTTATTTGTTCAATAAATTTTGGTATGACAGAACCCCTACTACCTAAAACATTACCATACCTAACACAAGAAAATTTTGTTTGTCTTTTTCCTTTATAATGATTGGCTGCTATGAACAATTTTTCCATGGCTAGCTTTGTTGCCCCATAAAGATTCAATGGAGAAACTGCTTTATCTGTGCTAACAGCTAAGCAGATTTCAACTTGTTCATCCATTGAAACATCCACAACATTTTGTGAACCATCGATGTTAGTTTTGATAAATTCAAATGGATTGTATTCTGCAACCGGTACATGTTTTAATGCCGCAGCATGAATAACAATGTCTACGTTTTCTACTGCACGTCGTAATCGTTCTTTATCTCGTACATCACCAATAAGAAATCTTAACCTATCGTCTTGAAATTTTTCTGCCATAATCACCTGTTTATTTTCATCACGGGAAAATATCCTAATTGCTTTAGGATTTAGAGACAATAGTCTTTCAGCTAATGCTTGCCCTAATGATCCTGTTCCACCGGTGATTAGAATAGTTTTGTTATCAAACACAATAAGAGACTTTTTTTGACGAATATAAATTTGATAGTATTATCAGATCATTTTAGTCATCATATAATTAGTTTTAAGATAAAACAATACTAAAGATCTATAATCTTTCTTTTTTCAAAGGATTCATACATTGCAAGCACTACCCTAAGATTTTTCTTGCCTTCTTCTCCTGTCACTGATGGTTTCCGTTTATTTTTGATACTATCAAAAAATTCAGAAAATTCATTTATAAAACCTTGTAAATTGTGTGCATATGTAGCATTTTTTGTTTGATGATCAAATGCATAGTGTTTCCATTCTTTTTTCCCTACTTTTACCTCCTCACCATATGTAACATAGAGTGCTCCCTTCTTTCCAATCATCTTACAGCCAGTATCTCTTATTCCCCAACTTGGTGCAACAGGCATCAAAGTGGCTACTGCACCACATGAAAACATAAGAGTTGCGAGCCCCATTTGCTCTGCAGATGATGAATCATCTATTTTATCCATGATAGGAACAAATACGCTTGAGACTTCAGAATTCAACCAAAACCGAATCTTGTCTACTGCATGAATTGCATCAAAAAATACTCCTCCACCCATTTCTTTTTTTAAGGCCCAATCCGGCGTCTTTCCTTTTCCAGGAATTTGTCCTGGATCTATACCGTATTCTAACACTAATTTTATAGGTCCTATTTCTCCAGAATCAATTATTTCCTTTGTCTTTAAGCTTGAAGGATAAAATCTATACGTGTGTCCTACCATTAGAATCAGTTTTGATTTTTCAGCTTGTTGGATCATTTTGTCACAATCATCCAAGTTTGTTGCCATGGGTTTTTCTACCAAAACATGTTTTCCAGCTTTCAAAGATGCAATAGCATTTTGTGCATGAAGTGGATTAGGAGTGCATACATCTATTGCGTTAATGGACTCATCTTCAAGCATCTCTTTTACAGAAAATGTTTTTTTCATGAATTTTTTTGCCAATAATTCAGATCTTTCATCAATAACATCGGCAAAACCAACCAATTCTACATCACTTAGATGTGAATATGCATCAGCATGCCTTTCACCCATTCTACCTGAACCAATTATTCCAACTTTAATCTTCAAAATCCAAAACTTCTCTAGTCAATAGACTATTTTTACAATTCTATTCTTTTCACATATACCAGATATGAAAAACCATGAGTATAAAAGATATTTTAAACAAATTTGGCATCCATATGTGTATATTAAAGGAATAGATAAAATACGTCAATAAAATCAAAATCAGATCTGGAAAAGAAATTATGCATAATTAAGAATCTTGAGTCAGACATAGATACAATAGACAATGAGAATAACACGGTAGTTTATGCATGGGATTATTTTGCGAGTAAAGTACTTTCTCAAAGATCTATAGATCATCAAATATGTGATAAAATTCTCTCGCATGATGAAATGAATGAAATCGATTTAACTGCATTGGAAATTTCTACAAATTGGTATAAGAACACAATAATACAAGATATGCTAACATTTGAAGGAATAAATCTTGGATTTTTAGTAGAGTGGGAGCTATTTCATTATTTGATACAAACCATAAAAAACTATGTCATGTTAGAAAAAATTCTAGAAAAGGAGAAGCCTCAAAAAGCAATCATTTATGGAGATATTGGACAAATAGGATCAATTTTTGATAAACATCATGTAACATACGAGTTGAAAGAGTCAGAAAATCATAATGACGACAAATTCATCATGGATTACATAGAAATCAAGTATGACATATTTAATCACCCAGTATCATTCAGGATTTCACTTCAAAAGTTTTTCTGGATGAGAAGACAATATGAGAAAGTTCTTAACATGATTTTAAAATTATTTTCGGTGAAAGGAAAAAGAGATAATTTAAGAAAGAATTACTTACTACTTGAATTCAATCCATCTACGTATAATGATTTGTTGTATGCTGCAGAGAAAAACAACAACAATCTAAAACTATTCAATTTCCGAAGACCAGCTATTTGGAATGTAAATTCTTTTAAAGTTATATTGAGATCTGGTTGTGACATTGTAAGGGAATATACCGATAAGGTGCCAGACGAAAAAATCAAGAGTGTAATAGACCATCTAAGAAATTCATATGAAATGGAAAAAATTTTTTCGATAAGAAATAAATCATTTTGGTTTTTCATACAAAAGGACTTTATCAATTTTTGTCATATCAGATTCTTAGAGGCGTTACAAGAAATAAAAAGTGTCACAGCCATACTAAAAAACCAAAGAATAGATTGCATCTTAGGCTGGAACGATAGTTTACAAACAGAAAAAACTATCATGACAATAGGAAAAAAACTTGGCATACAAACAGTAGTATTACAACATGGAATAGTCAACCATAATGAAAACCCAGAAAAAATTCGTTCACATATAAAAATAAATGGACTTGTGCCTCTTGTGGCAGATTATCTTTGTTGCTGGGGGGACATTATGGAAAAACATGCAATAAGTCTTGGTATGCAAAAAGAAAAATTGGTAAAAACTGGAAGTCCAAGATATGATAGTTTTTTTTCACAAAAAAGGATGATACATGTTAAAGAAAAAAAGACGATACTTTTTGCAACCAGTGGACTTGCAAATAATTTTGTTGCCGGATTCACATCTGAAATATTAAAAAAATATGAGGAATCAATTGAGAATATTTGTTCAATTTGCCAGAGATTCAAAGAATATGAATTAATAGTGAAAATTCATCCTTATTCATCTGATTTCATAGATGTAAAGAGTATAATCAAAAGAAGCAATTCAAATGCAATGATTATCCAAAATGCTAATATGGAAAAGCTAATAGAAAATTGTGATGTATTGATAACATATGCACAATCTACAGTCTTGTTGGAGGCCATGATTCTGGAAAAACCAACTATATCCATATGGTTATACGATTTTATCTCCCCTGAGGAAGATATGCTTTTCAAATATGATGCAGTCACTGTGACTACATCTGAAAGATTAGAAGACAATTTGAAAAGAATCCTAAAAGATGAAGACTTTACAAAATTTAAGATAAACAATGGAAAAAGATTTGTGAATGATTATCTATCTAATAGAGGTAAAGCATCCTATGAATTATTGAGATTTTTGGATCAAATTACCAATAATAAGTAAATATATGATGACAGTCCAACAAAGTCCATGTATGCCAAAATCATAGCTGAAATTGGATCTAATTGGGAGGGAGATGTAGAATTAGGCAAGTTACACATAGAATCAGCCAAGAAGAGTGGAGCTTCATTTGTCAAATTTCAAATGTGGCGTGCCAGAGATCTTTATGATAAATCACATCCGAATTGGAATGAAATTACAAAATCAGAACTTACACAAAGTGCTGCGAAAGAATTAAAGAGTTTTGCAGATAAAATTGGGATTGGGTTTTTTTGTAGTGTATTTTATCCAGAGGCAGTTGATTTTCTTGAAACATTAGATGTACCCATTTACAAAATTGCATCTAGAACCTCTACATTAAAGGATAAATTTTCATTCGAAACTATTCAAAGAGTAGCAAAGGTGAGAAAACCAATATACATAAGTGTAGGAGAGGGCGGAGATAGAAAAAAAATTTCAGATCAGTTTATGAATGACAAATATCAGTTCACTTATTGCGTATCTAATTATCCAACTTCTGATAATGATATTGATTGGAAAGAAATTATGAAGTATGACTTTTTCTCTGATCATACTTTAGGCATAACTATTCCAATTGTTTTTGCAACGTTAAAGAAAAACAACTCAAAGAACGATATTTTTATTGAAAAACACACAAGACTGGAAACCTCAAAGGGTCCGGATGCTTCTTTTGCAATTACATATAAGGAGTTATCAGAGTTAGCAAAACATCTGAGAAGAATAGAAAATCTGAGTTTTCCAACACAATAGATATAACAACATTTCATGATGTAGATCTTAGATGAATAGAAGAATCCCGTTATTTTCCCCCAAGTTTGACCATAAAGAAATCGATGCTGCTAAGGATGCTTTGAAAAGTCATTTCTGGGCTTCTGGCGCAGGGGTTGGTCGAGTATCAGAGTTTGAACAGAGATTCAAGAAGTTCACAGGCTGTGATGAATGTGTAGCAGTAAATAATGGAACTGATGCTCTTCATTTAGCACTCAATATTCTTGACATTAAAAAAAAAGAGGTGCTGGTTCCCTCACTCACCTTTGTCACAACTGTTCACTCTATTCTTTATAATGAGGGAATTCCAGTCTTTGTAGATGTAGAACCTGGAACGTTATGTATGGATCCTAATGATCTAGAAAATAAAATCACTAGTCATACTAAAGCAGTTATTCCGGTTCACTTTGGAGGTCTTCCATGCAACATGGCTAGAATAACAAAAATATCAAAAGAAAATTCAATTCATGTAGCCGAAGATGCAGCACATGCATGTGGTTCTAAATATGAAGGCAAAATGATAGGAAACATTAGTGAACTAACTAGTTTTAGCTTTCATCCTGTAAAGAATCTTGCAATGCCTAAAGGCGGAGCAATCACGATCAGCTCCAGAAATAGCAAAAATATGAGAAAGAGATTAAATTCTCTTAGATGGTGCGGTATTGACAAAAGACAAAATTCTTTTTATGATGTGACCAGTTTAGGCTATAATCACTATATGGATGAAATTTCGGCTGCCATCGGTATTGAACAATTAAAAAAGATTAGTAAACTTAATGCGACCAGACTTGAGATTGCAAAAAGATATCATTCAGATCTAAATGTAAGTGAAAAAATGCCTTTGAGTAAAGGTTGTTCTTATCACTTGTACTGGATCAGAGTTAAAAACAGAAAAAAAGTCATGAAGGAACTACGCTCCCACGGTATTGAAACAGGTTCTCATTATAGACCTGTTCATTCCATGGCTTATTACAACGTGAAAATTAAACTGCCAGTTACTGATAACATAGCAAAAGAAGTTATAACATTACCCATGCATGCAAATCTGAAGAAAGATGATGTTGACTTTATCATCAAGACAGTCAATTCACTGGTTTAGAGGTAATGATTAAATGACAATAAAGAAGTTTAGAGAAATATGTTAAATTTGAAAAAATCTAACGAGTATCTCAAAAGAGCAACAGGTCTCATCCCAGCATTATCACAGACTTTTAGTAAAGCTCCGTATAGTTATGTAAAAGGCATTTATCCAGTTTATTTAAAAAGCGGTAAAGGAAGTCATGTTTTTGATGTAGACAACAATGAGTTCATAGATTACATATTAGCATTAGGACCTGTTACACTAGGTTATGCATATCAAGCCGTAGACAATGCCATATCACAACAACTGAAGAAGGGTATTTCTTTTTCCATGCCACACCATCTAGAAGTAGAATTATCAGAAGAAATCCATCATCTGATTCCAGGAGCTGACATGGTAAGATTTTCAAAAACAGGTTCAGATGCAGTAACTGCTGCAGTGAGAGCAGCTAGAGCAATTACAAAGAAAGACAACATACTATATTGTGGATCAGGTGGAGTTTGGCATGATTGGTTTACAGTAATTACAAGTAGAAGTGAAGGAATTCCCTACATAATGAAATCCATGATAAGAAAATTCAATTATAATGATTTAGAATCTCTCAAGATATCTTTTGAAGAATCTAATGATAACGTAGCAGCAGTATGTATGGAACCACTGATGTTAGAAAACCCAAGAGATGATTTTCTTCAAAAGGTGAAAAAGATCACCCATGACAATAACGCAGTACTCATCTTTGATGAAGTGGTAACAGGGTTCAGATATGCAAAAGGAGGAGCACAAGAATATCTTGGTGTAGAAGGAGACATAGTAGCTTTTGGTAAAGGAATAGCAAACGGTATGCCACTTGGAGCTATAACTGGAAAAGAAGAATATATGAAGAAATTTGATGAAGTATTTTACTCAACTTCTTATGGTGGTGAAACCCTTTCACTTGCAGCCTCGCTTGCAGTCATTAATGAAATTAAAAACAAGCCTGTAATAGAACACTGTTGGAATATTGGAAGAGCATTAATAGAAGGATTTAACAAAATTGCATCTGAATTATCTCTGGATATTGAAATCAGTGGATTTCCCATCAGAGGTAGTATTGTTTGCAGAGATGAAAATGGAAATCCGTCTAATTTACTAAAAAGTATCTTATTACAAGAACTTGTTGAAAGAGGAATAATGTTTGGTCCTGGTGCCGTTTTCGTTAGTTATTCTCACACTAAAGACGATATTGAAAATACATTAAAATCTTGTAGAGAAGCTATGCTCACTCTCAAGAAGGGAATAGAAAATGGAAATGTTTCCTCACTACTCAAAGGAGAGGAAATGAAAAAAGTCATGACTTTCTAACAGTTGTTCAATATGATAGGATAAAAAATGAATTGTGTGATAATAATACAAGCAAGATCAGACTCTAAGAGATTCCCAAGAAAAGTTTTATCAAAAATGGAAGACAATACCATTTTGTGGCACGTCATTAACAGAGTAAAAAAAATAGACAGCTGTGACATAGTTGTTGCAACAACAAGAAGAAAGATCGATAACAGTATAGTTAACATAGCAAAAAAATCAAATATCAAATATTTCAGAGGTAGAACAAATGATGTTCTTGACAGATTTTACAAGGCTGCAAATAAGTTTGATGCAGATATAATTATGAGAATCACATCGGATTGTCCATTAATAGATCCACAAGAAAGTAACAAAGTGTTAAAAAAGTTTCTTAGTAGAAAGTATGATTATGTATCCAATGGTAATGAAACATATCCTGATGGATTAGATACTGAAGTCTTTAGTTTTAAAGCCCTAAAAAAAGCTTGGAAAAATTCCAAATTGAGATCAGATAGAGAGCATGTAACACCATACATTTGGAGAAATAAGAAAATTTTCAAAATCGGTTCAGTGAAAAATAATGGAAAAAACATGAAGGCATACAGATGGTCGGTAGACTACAAAGATGACTTGATATTCATCAGGCATATATACGCAAGACTATATAAGAGAAAGGAGATATTTTTGATGAACGATGTATTAAATTTGCTAAGAAAAGAACCACATCTCATGAAAATTAATTCTCATCATACGAGAAATGAAGGATATACGATTTCATTATCAAATGATTGACAACAAGGATTTATTTCTTCAATATTCCAAAGCTGTACAAATCAAGAATTTTACTTGGTCTTTTTTCTGAAATCAACTCAGAAAATGCTGCATTCCATTTAATATCATCAGAAGCTAGTATTCCACCAGGTTTAATAAATGGCCAAGCTATTTCATATTCAAATTTCATGTTCTCATAAGTGTGTTCACTATCATGAATAAAAACATCGACTTGTTTTAGATCAACTAATAGTGGTTTTAAAATTATAGAAGATTTTCCTTCATGATATGTCCATCTGTTCCTCAAATCATCAGGAACTAACCAGCCTGGTTTTTTGTCCGGAGGTAAACGCACTATGGTATCATTTCCAGGGATCGCTGGTATGTCTATAGAATGCAAGTGTCCCAAATTATTTTTCTCTAGTGCCTTCAAAAGAAAGGCAGAAGAAGCACCACTTGCAACACCAGTTTCTACGATAATTTGTGGTTTTATCATACGCATTATTATGTAAAGCAATGGCCCTCGCAGAGGACTCATCATACTACCAGTAGAAACATCAGGATATTGAGATATTTGATCTCGTAGATTTTCTATAAATCCATCTTTTTCAAGCTCTCTGACATATTCTTTGATTGTTACCAGCGATAAATCCAAAAACTTGCTTAACTTTCTAAATCTCAACAAGTAATTGAAAACAGGTTTTAGACTCCTTTCCTGAATAATATATTCAATTGGAGAACCTGTCATAAGATTTAACAGACCATCAACATAATATTAATGAAGATGAATAAGAAAATATCTGAAATAATTAAAGAAAATAGATTAACAAATCAACGTCTACAGGAATCATGCATACCATCAATTGTAGAATTAATAGATAATGCCAGAAATACATTAAAGAAGAAAGGTAAGGTAGTCTTTTTTGGAAATGGCGGATCTGCAGCAGACTCACAACATATAGCAGCAGAATTTACAGGCAAATTTAAAACATATCAAAGATTTTTACCTGCAATAGCTCTTACCACCAACACTTCTGCTTTGACTGCAATATCAAACGATTTTAGTTTTGATGACATTTTTTCAATGCAAGTAAAATCACTGGTCAATAAAAATGACTTGGTAATTGGAATTTCAACTAGTGGAAATTCAACAAATGTCATCAAAGGAGTATTGGAAGCAAAGAAAATTGGTGCAAAGACTGTTTCCTTTACTGGAGCAAAAGGAGGAAAACTTGCCAAGATTGCAGATATTATAATAAAAGTACCATCCGATGATACTCAAAGAATTCAAGAATTTCACATCATGATTGGACATATTCTCTGTGAACTAGTCAACTAGATTTTAAGAGAAATCAACTCTCTTTGAAGTAACATCATTTATGAATTGATTGTAACTATCTGGAGTTCCAACATCGATGAAATAATCATCAAATTTAAATCCATAGGCCTTTCCATTCCGTACTAAATCAGGAAATAATAATTCCTCATATGAAAAGGATTCAGGATAATCATCCCAAGAGATTTTCTTCTTTGCAAGTATGAAATAACCTGCACTAATCCAAGATTTTCTAGCATCAGATTTTTCTTGAAATGCAACAATTCTGTCATCATCCAAATCTAGAGAAATTATTCCATATCTAGAAGATTGTTCTATTTGTCTAATTAATATGGTAAGATTTGATTTTCTTTTTTTATGAAAAGAAAACATCTCTCGGAGATCAAAGAAAGCAATTGTGTCTCCATTACACACAAGAACTTCATCATCCAGAAAATCAATGGCATTTTTTATTGCACCGCCTGTCCCCAAGGGGTAATTTTCGTGTATTGTAGAGATGTGCATATTTTCAAGTTTCAATTTTTTTATATAATTATCCATCTGATCACCCATGTAACCAGTTGAGATCAAGATTCTTTTCAGCCCTTGTTTACGCAATAGTTTTAACTGATAATCAATAAAGGGCAATCCTAGAACTGATATCAAGGGTTTTGGCCTACTAGAGTCAATTCTTTGTAACCTTGTTCCTCTACCACCTGCCAAAATTAAACATTCAAATTTTTCATTACTCATAATATATTAAAAATTGATGAATATGTCAAAAGTAAAAAGGTAACTAGCTACAATACTACATTGCTTGACAAATTTTTTACAACACGGTCAGTAGATAATGTAAGTTTGATCAGTTTATTCATAGAAATACTTTAACACTAACATTTAAAGTAAGTACAGGAGAGCATCATATTCAAAGAAAGATAGAAAATGAGTGATAGAATTCTAATAACAGGAGGCGCAGGATATATTGGTTCGGTTCTAACAAAAGAACTACTTAACCAAGGATATTCTGTGACAGTACTTGATAGATTCATGTATGAACAAAATAGTCTTTTAGATTGCTGTAATAATGAAAATTTTTCCGTCATTCGCGGTGATATAAGAGATAAAGAAACATTACAATCAGCTATGAAAGGACAGGATTTTATAATTCATTTAGCTGCTCTTGTTGGAGCACCTCTATGTAATGCAGATCAAATTGCTGCTACAACAACCAATCTTGATGCATCAAAACTTTTGTTATCCTTGAGAACAAAGGACCAGAAAATTCTTTACCCGTGTACCAACAGTGGTTATGGTATAGGAGAGAAAAACAAGTTCTGTACAGAAGAGACTCCTCTCAGACCAATCTCTCTATACGGTAAAACAAAGGTAGAAGCAGAAAAAGAAATACTAGATGCAGGAAACTCGATCAGTTTTAGACTGGCAACAGTGTTCGGTGTTTCCCCTAGAATGCGTGTAGATCTGCTAGTAAATGATTTTGTTCATCGTGCAATGACAGACAAGTTTGTGGTAATCTTCGAGGGTCATTTTAAACGAAATTATATTCACATTCAGGATGTTGCTCGTACTTTCCTTCATGGTATAAAGAACTTTGAAAATTTGAAAGGAGAGACATACAATGTTGGTCTATCGGATGCTAATCTTTCAAAGCTAGAGCTTTGTGAGAAGATAAAAAAATATCGTTCCGATTTTGTCTATATTGAATCAGACATAGGAAAGGATCCTGACAAGCGTGATTACATAGTTTCAAATGAAAAGATTGAGAAAACGGGTTTCAAACCAATCTACTCTCTAGATTTTGGAATTAAGGAATTGATGAAGGCATTTGCCATAATAAAAGATTCGCGTTATGGAAACATCTAATAAAATATGATATAATAAAAAATTAATTTAAAATCATAATTCCGTTATGTAATACTAGATACTACAATTGTTAGAGGATCATCATATCCTACATATAAAGAATTTTTGCCATCTATAGATATTGCCGTGATTATGTGACCGACATAAAGATTAGCCATCACATTATTTGTTTGTCCATCAATTACATTGACCGAAGAAATATTGGAGACATAAACAAGATTTTTGCTCGGATCAACCGTTATCATATGATCGTTGTCACCAATTGAGATATTTGTTTCAATTTTATTTGTAGTATTTATTACTGTTATGAGATTTGAATCACGATAAGAAACATATATTTATTTCATCTTTTTAGATGTAGGATAAAAATTTATGAGGAAACCAATTTTCATAATCAAATATTTTTCAGATTTACATCACGAATTATAGAATTGAGGGTTTTTTACACAGGATGAATTCCCCATCTACAGTGAATTTGCTATTTTCATTAATTCCGCCAATTGATATTTTATGACATCCATTTTCAAAAAATCCTGTGAAGAATTTGAAACCCCAACCTATAGCAGGGTTTTTGTATGGTAAATCATGTAGTTGCACTATCTCAGGTCTAGGCCAAAATAGATCAGATGATAAAAACGGTTTACCGTCTACAAATAAAATGACTTGGTCCACTTTACCATCATATCTCTCATTATCCATCCAGATATAATCACAGATGAATCATTAAGCAAAATGGTTTCATTTTTAGAGATTTCATGGTCATACACATGATCTATATCTCCCATTCCTTTTCCTTGATCTAACATATTCCATTTTTTTCTAGAGTCATTTCATTTTTTTCTTGTTCTAAGAGTGTATTTGAAAAAATGTTGCTTTCCTTTCAAGCAATATATTGAACACTGTTGAAACATCCTTTGCAGATTCCCAGCTATTTTTTGGATCACCAAAAACATTAAAATAGTTGCACTTTTCTGGACTAGACGGTATATGCATACAATCAAGATACGGAATCAAGGCTTCATAGCCAGCAATTTCATACTTGAAACCATCCTGATATGATGTTGATAATGCAATCATTTCCATTGCAATAAAGAAAACATAAATGATCGTAGTAGACCAACGCAATTTTTTATTCTTTGATTTTCTTATTTCAAGTAATAATATAGTCACTACAACCAACAAGGCAATTTGAGTAAAAGTAGACATGATGATGAAATAATTTGTGTCTGGAAGTCGTACATTGAACCGTCCCAAAGATGTAAACATTGTTGATAAAATTCCCATAGTTCCAAAAACAATCCATGGGAACGATTTGTTAATTCTTTTTATTAGAAGAAATATAGAAATAGAAAACAACGAACCTAGCGAAATAAATCCAATCAAATATTTCAATTTGAAACATATTGGATTTGTAAATCTGACTGATGTTGGATGCGTATACAGATTAATGAAAGTGAGGTACTAGAGAAAATTTCTGAAAAACTAACCATTCAGAATACGGATGAAGCAACTGGGGTATTGCTGTAGGATTTGTATCTTACAATGTTAGCGGTTGAAAACGATATGAAAGTTGTTGAAGTCCCTATTACTTTCAACAGGCTAATAGATAAATCAAAATTACGCGCTAATGAGAAGTTAAGAGGTATTAAAATCGGTCTCTCATTTCTCTGGTTTGTTATCACATATTGATTTTTTAGTTGCCTATAACAATCCGATTTACAATTAGAAGATATGGAGATCTTTTTTAAGACATTTATTAGTTACGTGAAGTAAATTGAAGGCTAATAAATTTTCACCATAGATCAATGTTAACAGTACAATACATATTCAAGTTGTAACAGTAACTCTACAATGAAAATCGTTTTTTTATATAACGAAAGTGAGGTAGAAGGTAAAGGAAATATTGACCTTTTTTCTATACAAAGGAAATTAAAAAAATTGAATCATGAAATTGTTATCATTGTAAGAAAAGATTCTTCAAATAATCATCAAGATAATGTACATGCTATTTTACCATCCCCAATGAAAGCATTTTTCATTTTACCACTAATAATAATAAAGTTATCAACTATCATAAAAAAAGAAAACCCAGATGTTATTGTAGTAGAAGGAGGATGGTATATCCCTCTTTTAATCTCAATGGCTAACATCACAAAACGAAAACCAATTATTTTTGTTTTTAGAGGATTGGTTTTAGAAACTCTTGTAGCATTTCATGCAAAATCATTTTTGATAAAAACTGTAGCAAGATTATTCATAAAAATAAATCATGCAATATATAAAAAAAGCAAATTTTTAATTGGTACAAATCCATCACTCTGTAAGTTTTATGAGGAAAAGCTCAGAAAAAAAGTTACACTAATCGGAACTCATTCCATCGATTTTGAAATATTCAAGCCACTTGACGCCATATCATCTAAACAGATCAGAGAACAATATGGAATTGACAAGAACAAGATTTCTATATTATATTCAGGTGCAATAGAAGAGTGGCACATATCGTACCTTGTAGATTTGATTGACAATGTAGTACAACTGGATAAAGAAGGTCATATGGTGCAGATCATCATAATGGGGTGGGGATCTTGCCGTGATAAACTTTTGAATTTAATCAAGAAAAAAATTGAAAACGGAGTCAAAAAAGACGTAATTCTTGCAATGCCATGGTTAGAACACCAGATTGTTCCAAAAATCATTGCTTCTTGCGACATATGTGTTGATCCCTTTCTTAGACCACATCCCATGAACTATGCTCCTGCAGGTAAGTTGATGGAATACATGGCATGTGGTAAATGCATCATAACAACGAAAGGGTACTCAAATGAAGAGCTAGTTACAGATAAAAAAAGCGGTTTCATCGTAGATGGTACTAAAACAAATCTGTATTTGACATTAAAGAACATCCTGATAGATAAGGATAACATTAAAGGGATGGGGCAGATTGCAAGAGAAACAATCGTAAAACTATATTCATCCACTAATAAAATTGAAGATTTTGAAGAGTATCTCAAGAAAGCGTCAATGACAAATCATCCTACAAAAAAAATTACAGATAAAAAATAATCATATCAATTCAAAAATTATATTTTTATGAGCGAACTCCTGTATCACCGATAGTCCATGTTTGAATTCCATTATTTTCAAAGCTGAATGGTATTGCAATACAACCCATTCCAGATAACAATTTTTCAAGTCCCCTACGTTTTTCATGTTCTACATAAAATAACATATGGCCACCACCTCCAGCACCAAGGACTTTACCTCCGATTGCCCCATTCACCCTCATTTTGTGATATATTTTATCAATCCTATTATTTGAAATGATATCTGAAATCTTCTTTTTAGTTTCCCAAGATTTGTGTAACATTTCACCAAAGCTTTTCACATCACCCTTTAGAAGAACAGATTTGATATCATAAGCCTGTTTTTTTACTTCGTCCAATGTTTGTATAACTTTCTCATCAGTTTGGGATTTTGATTGAAATGAATGAATCTTCGAGGAAGATCTACTCACACCTGTATCAACAAGAAGAAGATTACTTTCCAATTCTTGCGTTATTTCTTGTTTCATTCTCAGGGGATTTACTATTGTACTATTTTGTTTGAATTCTATAAAATAAAAACCGCCAAAAGTACAAGCGTATTGATCCTGATGTCCACCTTTTATAGCTAGCTCTCTTCGTTCTATAGCATGAGCCATCTCGGCAATTTCATATGATGTTAGAGGTTTTTCCATGAATTCTTTTAGAGCACCTACCAGAGAGATTATCACTGCGGTAGAAGATGCAAGACCGGTTCCAGGAGGAGCATCACATGCCGTGATAATCTCAAAACCAAGTTTTTTTGGCTTCAGTACTTTAAGCACGGCTTTTGCCAAGTCAGACCTTCCATCATAAGACACATCAAAGAACTTTGCTTTGAAATCAAGAACAGTGACTAGATCAAAATCCAAAGATCTGATTATCACAGTATTTTTTCCAGAATTTTGTTGTGTTAGTGTAGAATACGCATATTTAGAAATTGTGGATCCAATGACTGCTCCTCCTCTAGTAGTTGAGTATGGCGGCACATCAGTTCCGCCACCTGCAAAGCTTATTCGAAGTGGAACTCGACATCTTATTTTTTCATTCTTTTTTATCATGTGTTCTCTCCTGATTTTTCATATTTTTCAGTCCTTCAAGTGTAGACATGGGCTTAGTTTTTAAAATTTTTTTTACTAATTCGACGCTTAGGCTACAGTCCATTCCCCTATTTGTTTTCCAATTCATTTCAGTCATCGATATCGGTTCAATCAGTTCCTTATTTAGTTCAAATATATCCGATATCTGATTTGCAAATTCAAATCTTGTCAGTCTAGTGGTACCTGCAACATGACATATTCCAGTAATTTGTTTTTCGCAGATTTCAATTAACATATCTGCTACATTTTCAGCATATGAAGGTGAAACATATTGATCATTAATAGCATTGAATCGTTGTCCTTTTCTAAGATTTTGTATTACCAACATTACAAAATTGGAAAATGAATTATTCCAACCATATAACAGACTTGTGCGAACTACACATGTTTTATCATAATTATTTATTACAGTTTTTTCTGCTTCAAATTTTGTTAGTCCATAATAACTTAAAGGATTTGGTATATCATTTTCTTCATACAAACCTTTCTTACCGTCAAAAATCAAATCTGTAGAAATATAGACCAGCATGATTCCCATCTTTTTACATATCTCTACTATGTTTAGAGTACCTTTGACATTAATCAGGCGACCCATCTCATTATTTTTTTCTACAGCATCATTTCTCATTGCAGCTGCATGAATTATTACGTCAGGTTTTTCTTTTTGAAATATTTTCTCTATTTTAGATTTATCTAACACATCAAGATGAATCATTTTGAGCATTTCATGAGAATAGTAGCTTCCAACTATATCATGTATTGTTTTTTTCTTCGTTATCACATATCCCAGAAAACCAGAGGCACCTGTTACAAATATCTTCATTAAAAAACCACTTTTTGAATCATACTACATCAACTCGTTCGTTGCCAGTAAATGGACCTTGTTTTATTTCCAGTATTTTTGAATCTTCTAAGAATTCAGTGGCGTGAGCCCCATGCCCTGTAAGTATTATCGTATCGCCAGATTTCAGTTGTTTTTTAGATATGATCGTCTTTTTATCAATTCCATACAATACCATCAGAATCTTTCCATTGACAATATGAAGAATTTCTTGGATAGGATCTTGGATTGTCACTGGTTCTCTTTCATAATAATGAGGTTTTGATTTGTATCCTTTTTCTCTAATGTGAAAACCTAATTGGAATTGATCAAGATCAGAAGTATAAAACCGCCCTCCCTTTTCATTAGCACTATGATAGATAACAATGGCTAATTGTATTCTTCCTTCGTTAATTACTTCAAAAGAAGATCTTGAATTTTCCACACATAGTGAGAAAAATGAAAAATATTAAGACTTTTCTTATGTATTAATAACCAAATAAATTATATTTTAAAAATTAATCGGAAAACAGAAATGTTTTCATTTTTAGATTTGTGTCAAAATTTGATCTACAACGATATTGAGATTGTTACAAACTAGAGCAAAATTACAACCAGCACGAGTTGCTGCTTCTTTGTCAGATTCACTATCCCCTAAGAACCATGAAGTGGTAAGATCAATCTCAAATTCTTGAACAGCTTGGTTTATCATACCAATGTTTGGCTTTCTGCAAAGACAATTTTCATCTGGTCTATGGGGACAGATATAAATTTTTGATATTTTAACACCATGGTTAGTCAGAAAATCCAAAAGTTTCTTGTTAATCTTTGATTCGTCTTCAACAGAGATTAACCCTCTATTAATTACAGATTGATTTGTTAATATAAACAAATCATATCCTGCATTAACAAGTCGTAATAACTGCTTTTCTATCTTAGGAATTATTTCTAATTCATCTTCTGATTTGACATAATCATTTCTTTTTACATTTAGTACGCCATCTCTATCAAGAAAAATAGCTTTTTTCAACAGATATGTTTATTCAGGTCGATTTAAAATCATTTCATTTGTTATAATACATAAAAAGATTTTAATCACCATTTTAATAATTAGTTTTTCTTTATTATTGTGATGACATATATGATAAAATTTTATTCTTTGATTTTAAGGCATCTGTGTCAGATGAATTAAGCAATAGAATTTTATTATAGACATCAAGTGCTTGGGGTAGTTTACCTATTTGTATCAATACTGAGGCTTTAGCTTTGAGCACTCCAATATCTAGTGGATCATACATTAAAGATTGATTTATCGCCAAAAGAGCTTCATCATATCTTCCCAAATTTGACAAAAGGAATATTTTGTTATATACAGCAGCATGATCAGTTGGATGTAAAACTAGTAGTTTATTCAGAAATGGTAAAGCCATTTCGTATTTTTTGACGGCAATAAGTTGATCTACTTCATAAGATAAAACATTTTGTCCAGCTTGTGGATCCAGTGATAATATTTTATCGTTTATTAGTAAGGAGTCATCATATTTTCCTTGGGTCGCTAACAAAATACTTTCATACGTTAAAGTTGTTATGTTATTTGGATCTATTGATAAAAGATTGTTTATCAGATTTATTGAGTCATCAACATGTCCCAAAGTAATGAACACAGATAGTTTATTTTGAAGAGTTGGTACATCGTTAGGTTCAATTGCAAGAGCATCATCATATGTCGAGATTGCTTTATCATAATCCTTCATTTTAAGATAAACACCTCCTTTGTCATTAAGATAAGAAATATTTTTTGGATTATTTGAAATAGCCATATCTAAAATAGAAAGAGCTTCATCATATTTCTTAAAATGAGTCAAACTTGCGGCTTTGTCAATTAATCCTACAGTATTCAGTGGATCAATAGAAAGAATTGCATTACTTACTAATAAAAGTCCAGCAGGATCTGGGACGTTAGAAAAGTAATGGGCTTGTTCTATAAGTGAATTTTTTATATCATGATCATCAAAGTGCACAAGTCCCAGGTTTTTATAAATCAAAAAATCTATTTTACCCTGTTTTTCATACACATTATTTATTGCATCCCAATCTGCAACTTGATTTTTGTACATATCTGGAACATGTAAATAGATATCAGTTGCTTCATTTAGTAGCCTCTTATCAACAAAGGTTTTTGCAATATCTAATTTAGTTTGGAATGTTTTTTGATCATCTTCTGCGATATTTTTGTAAAGGATTAAAGATTTATCTAGATCATTCTTTTTTTCCAAGTTTAATGCTTCATTCAGTTTAGAATCTCGCAGTAAAGCAGAATTACTCTGAAAATTCCGGAATGCTAGATTTGTACCATTATAATGTTCCTTAGAAATCAGATCTAGAACCACATATGACAAGGCAGATATGTTAGAACCATCTAAACTTAACATATTATTTGCAACAAGGAGAGTTCTATTAAGATCACCAATAGAAGCATAGTATTCAGCCTTGGAATCTAATTTTTCAAGCAATTTCATTTTTACATCAGATTCAGAAATGATTTTGTTAGAATCAGATGGGAGCGGGATAAAGGATAAAACATCAGCATATGAATCAAGTGTAGAATCATCATATTTTTTATTTTCAATCATTTCATCATATTTTTTTAAAGATTCAACATAGTGATGATTTGAAAGTAACATCGATACAGGTTGAATATAACCACCAGTTGACTGGAGAGGATCATTTTTGTCACAGTAAGATTTTCCAAAAAGAAAAGTTGTTTGGTGATCATTTTTGAAAACTATGGGAAATCCCAAAATTGAAGTGACATTATGCATTTGAGAAGGAGAAGCTCCTACCCAACTAGGTTTGATGTAGTAGACAGTACAACTCTTTGTTTCATTTATTGCATTAGTAGCAATTGAAGGGTTGGTTGAATTTTGCATCAGAGAATAATAATACAAAGATCTATCCACATTTCTCAAACCTGGACTTATATCGGCATGAAAACCGCCATATAATTTTTCACCACCCGTAAAATAATACAGAGGATAGGAGCCCCAAGAATTTGTGATCAGAGAATAATTAGCATCATTTTTTTGAATTTGTAGAATATATTTTGTAGCCTCTACATCAGCTGGAGTAACCCATGCAGTATTTGTTTCTAGAACTATTCCAGATTCTACAAGTGTTGCAATCAGAATACAGAGAAGAGGAATAAGCATTTTACCTGCAATTGTATTTCTTACAAGATGCGTACCTTTTTCAAACAACCATAAAATTCCAAATGCGACAAACGGTATTTCTAATATTGGAAACACAGTAACAACATAATCTAAAGCATGTGGCAAAGTCATGAGATTTATAGTCACATATGCACTTATGTGAAGAGTAAAAATACTTAGAAGAAGAGTATAACGGATGTTTTTATTAAAGTTAAAACGAAAAGCGCCGATCAAAAAAAGAATAAAAGATACAACATGTGAAATAAAAAACCAACTAGCAGTAGCTATAAACTGATTAAATGGAATTGATTGACCTGGAGGAAGATAATATCCAAACATTATTTGGATCCAATTAACTAGTTTTGGAAATTGTAATGAAATATCAAAGCCAGAAAAGGATGAACCTAAAGGTATTTGTGCAAGAGGAATTACAAATGACAAGATACCAACAATCAAGGGAATGAATAGAAGAGACAATTTTCTAGATGAATTAGAGGATCTTGTCATCACATATCTAACAAATATAGAAATTATCATAACATCGAATAAAATCAGGAAAAATAATGAATAGTTAACAAAATTAAGAACAGTAACAATCAAAGCAAAAAGAAATGTTTTCTTGTCTTTTTGTAATAAAAAAGTAGTCCAAAAGAGCAGGCCCAAGACGAAAAAAGGCATAGAGAGAGAGTTTTACAGTTTGGGACATGTAGTATGTAAGCCCAGAATAGAACAAGAATGAAAATGGTAACAGAAGTGAGAAAAGATATTTTTTTGATACAAGATGTCCAATTCTAAATAATATAACAGCTGTAGTACCCAAAGCAAACACAGGTGAAAGCAATCTCCAGAAAGTCAGACTACCATCAGATAGCAATTGCGAAGTATACAGTCCCAAGGTGTTAGATATTCCTCGTGACCAAACAGTCAGATATTGTTCAGGAATTTTAAATGGACCAAGTGAAACTGTTGAGATGTTTTGTACTAGAGTGTTTTGTGCGACGTATAAATGATCATGGTTTAAAGCACCTCTAATCTCTCCCAGAAGAAACCAAGTATCATTTGAGTATAATGTCGGAACTACAATAACTGCATAAGAACATGCAAAAATTATTGAAGCTGTGATTATTACACTTCTAACAGATATGCTGATTTTTCTAAATAGTATTCCACCAGTTACAAGTAAAAATATAAAAAAAACGTAGAGATGAGTTAACGGAATCCGTTTCCACAAAAAAGTTGAATCTGATGTAGTATTTGATGACAATACAAAAATATCAAGAATCAATAACGATATCCAGATAGCAATTAAACCCAAGTCATACCGATTTATTTTTTCCATCTTTTGGAAGATAATCGGATTTACTGGAAGATTATCTCTTATTCTAAATACAACAATAGGAATTCCAGATATTGCAACAATCACAACCAGATGTTCTAATGAAAAGGCAGAAAACAAAACAAATGGTGAAGATATTACACATATGCTGACTAGAAAGATAAAGGCACCAAGTGTTATCCCTATCCACTTAATCTCACCTAATACAGATTTTAGTTTTTCATATACAACAGAACCATTGAGTATTAGAAATGCAGATGTTGCAACAAGTCCAATAATCACATTATGAAAGACAAGAACGTTTATCATTATCAGAAGAATTGGAATGTAAGTTACTGCAATACTTTTGATCAAGTGATTTTTCTTTGATTCGTCTAAGAATTTACAATTCGATCTAATATTAGTCATAGTCATGAACCATCACCAAATTAACACATTAAACTAGGCATTGATTTTGTCAATTTAAGGTAATAAAATATATATTATAAAGTTACAGGCGATAGAATAAAACTGATTAAATAATACAAATAATTTAAAAATCGTTCACAAACCATTGATTTCTTAGATTTACTATCATCGAAAATAATAGGTATGAAGAAAATGTAGCAACAAGTATCACATTTTAATTTTTGATCTTTCTCCAAGTAAAAATTGATATTTTTTTGGAAGAGTATTTTCAATTATTTCAGAACCACTAGCAATTATACTAGATATGACACTGACTGGTACATTTATCACACAATTATCCATAATTATAGAGTTTTCAATATCACAGTTTTTTAGAACAGAATTGTTTCCAATGCTAACGTATGGTCCAATTTTTACTGCCGGGCCAATATTACAATTATGACCTATTATTACAGGCCCCGTAACAAGACAATCTCTACTTATTGTGCTATTTTTCCCAAGTACGATATTCCCTTTAACTTCAGAATCATTCTGAAGTTCAAACTGATTTTCTTTTCCAACAGTATCAAGTATGAGACGATTTGCATCCAAGATATCCTCCGGTGTTCCTGTATCCTTCCACCAACCTGTAACGATATCATATTGAATTGTCTTACCTCTAGCAAGCAACATATCTAATGCATCAGTTATCTCGAGTTCTCCTCTCCAGGAAGGCTTGAGATTATCTATAATGTCAAAAATATGTGGAGTAAGAAAGTATATTCCAATCACTGCAAGATCAGATAGAGAATTCTTGGGTTTTTCAACTATTTTTGTTATTTTATTTCCATCAAGTTCTGCTACACCAAATCTTGTAGGATCATCGACTTTGCACAAAAGAATCATTGCATCTGAATTTGATAATTCAAACTTTTTTTTATATTCAACTAGACCTTTTCTGAGAATATTATCTCCAAGGTATACAACAAATCTATCATCCTTGATGAAATCCTTGCAGAGTCTTATTGCATGTGATATTCCTTTGGGTTGGTCTTGGTAAACATAGCTGATCTTGACTCCAAACTTTGAGCCATCTCCATAAAATTCTTTTACCTTTTCTGGATAGACATCTCCTATTATAATACCAAGATCAGTAATTCCTGCATCCCTAAGATCTTCTACTGCATATTGTGACATTGGTTTATTTGCAATTTTCAGAAGTTGTTTTGGACCAGCATGCGTCAATGGCCTGAGTCTTGTTCCGTGCCCACCATGTAGTATTATGCCTTTCATTTTTAATCCATCTTAACATATGCGGTATATTTCAATTTGGTTTATACCTTATTTCATCTATAAAATAATCTAGTCCTGCTTCTATAGAAAGAGGCTTTTCTTTTAGGATTTTGGCGGATTTTGATACATCAAGAGATGAGTCTCTGGGTCTTTTTGCTATCCATTTTATATCATTAATACATGTTTGTTTTAGCAAATTCTTGTCTAGATGTAATTTTTCAGATACCAACAAAGCCAAGTCATACCTTGATATCCTTGATGCACCTGCAAGATGAAATATTCCTTGTATCTGTCTTGTAGAAACCTCAATCACCATCCTACTCAGATTTGGAACATATGTGGGAGAAGTATATTGATCAGTAAGAATGTTGATTTCCTTTCTTTCCTTTAGATTTTCAATTACAAAATAAGGAAAGCTCTTTTTGATATCATGAATTCCAAAAGGAGTACTTGTTCGCACTATACACCATCTTGATGCTTTATTTTGTACTGCTAGTTCACCTTGATATTTAGAATAACCATAATGATTAACAGGGTTTGGGGCATCAGATTCACTTTTCAATCCATGCTCCCCATCAAACACGTAATCTGTTGATACATATACAAAAAAGGAATTATTGTTTGAAGATTGTTCTGATAGCATTTTTGTTGCGATTGTATTGATTTGAGATGCCAATTTTTTTTCCTTTTCACAACGATCAACATTTGTCATTGCTGCAAGATGCAATATTACATCCGGCTGGATTTCCTTAACAATGTTGAGCATATCTTCATTATTGGTAAGTTCAAGTTGTACAGGTATTCCGCCAAGTGGCTTCGATTCATGATAACCTGCATAGATCTCATTTCCAGTTTTTGTAAGATCTTTGATTATTTGAGTTCCAATTAGTCCTGTAGAACCAGTTACAAGGAATTTCATCGTATTAGGATATAGTCCACGGTTGAGGGTGCAAAGTCTTTTCATTTGCTAGAGATTCCCACCATTTTACATTGTTTTCATACCAAGAAACCGTTTCTCTTAATGCTTGATCAAATTCATATTTTGGTTTCCAACCTGTAGTTCTTTGTATTTTGGAGGCATTGATTGAATATCGTTTATCGTGTCCCGGTCTATCCCCTACAGTATCTATCAGATCTAGTGGTTTATTCAGTAATTTGAGAATATTTTCGACGACGGTCTTGTTTGTAATCTCGTTCCATGCAGTAATATTATACACTTCACCTGACTTGCCATTCTTAATCAATGATTCAATTGCCTCTACATGATCCAGAACATATATCCAACTTCTTATCTGATATCCTCCATCATAAAGAGGAATTTTCAGATTTCTTGTTGCTCTAATGATAGTTTTCGGAATTAGCTTTTCTGGAAATTGATATGGCCCAAAATTGTTTGTACATCTGGTTGTAATGCATTTCATCCCATAGGTCCTATAGTACGCTCCCACTAACATGTCAGATGAGGCTTTGGTAGCAGAGTATGGATTACTTGGTTTTATTGGATCCTCTTCTGAGGAAGAAATATTAGTTTCAGCATCACCATAAATTTCATCTGTGGATATATGAAAAAATAATTTATCATATTTTCTTGCTGCTTCCAGAAGTGTATAAGTTCCTACAATATTAGTATCAATGAATGGTTTAGGATTTGCTATACTTCTATCTACATGAGTTTCTGCTGCAAAGTTAATTATAATATCAGACATTTGTGAAAATTTTGATACCGTTTCAAAATTTCTTATATCATCTTTGATAAAGGTGTAATTAGGATTTTGTTCTATTTCTTTAAGATTGTCCTTATTTGATCCTATTGTTAAACTATCAAGATTCATGATTTTATCTTTTGGATTATTTTTTAGATGATTTCGAATAAACGCACTTCCAATAAACCCGGCACCGCCACAGATAAGAAGATCCATACTAATGTTAGACAACATACCAATCATAAGACTTTTTTGATTTTTACAAAGATAACAATAGAAGTAATCGTGTATTTTTTATAATTTATTAATATACAAAATCGTTATCAGCGTTCTTCAAGAAAGGTAGTTGTTGATCTTTTTTTATCATTATAGGATTGTCTATGGGCCATTTGATCTTTAATTCAGGATCACTCCAAATGATTCCTCTCTCATGATCTAGGGAATATTCTGAGTTTACCTTGTATGTTACGTATGCATCATTACTTAGCACACAAAAACCATGAGCAAACCCTTCTGGAACATAAAGCAATTTATGATTTTGAGAAGACAATACTTCCCCTATCCATTTCCCATATGTTGGTGAATCTTTACGAATATCAACGGCAACATCAAATATTTCTCCACTTGTTACCATTACCAATTTAGCTTGAGCTTTGTGATATTTTTGATAATGTAATCCTCGTAACACTCCCTTAATAGAATAAGAAAAGTTGTCTTGAACAAATTTTGTTTTTATCCCATTATCAGCAAATATAGATTCTTTGTAGATTTCTGTAAAAAAACCTCTTTCATCAGAATATGCCAGAGATTCCACAAGTATTACTTCAGGAATTTCTAATTTTGTGAATTTAAATGACATGAGATATAATGATGTGAAGAAGATAAATAGATTTCAATATGTTTTGGTCAGATGGAGTATCTATTGAAAATCTTTAGATATCATATATTAGAAACTAAAGCTGCTTATTGTTAAATTCTTTCGATATTAGGAGATACAGCATTTGTTAGTAATATCAAATAGATCCTTTCAAATTATGAATCAGACACTACATTAATTAGAAATACAAAAAACCATAGAAAAATGGATTTTATTTACCAATAAGATTAGATACATGGAATTCAATTTAAAAAAAATGGGAATAAATGAACCTCTTATAAGCATCATAATTTTAAATTACAATTCTGGAATTTTACTTTCACAATGTGTTGAATCCATCATGAAAAGCAATTACACCAATTATGAAATCATTGTTGTTGATAATGCTTCTCACGATAATAGTCATACGGAGTGTAAAAAAAAATTTCAAAAAGTCTTTTTAATAGAAAATAAAGAAAATGTAGGATATTGTGAAGGAAACAACATAGGATTAGAGAAAGCAGATGGAAATTTCATAATAATTTTGAATCCAGATACAACAGTAGATAAGCAATGGATAGAAGAATTCATTAATGCTTATCAAAAATTTGGCGAAGGACTATATCAACCAAAATTATTAGCCATGGATGACATTACAAGAATCAATAGTGCTGGAAATATGATTCATATTTTTGGTTTTGGTTTTTCAAGAGGAAGAGGAGAAAAGGACAATGGTCAATACGATCAGCCTCAGAAAATTGGATATCCGTCTGGAGCTTGTTTGTTTACATCTAGAAAAACAATTGAAAAAATTGGAAATTTTGATACTTTTCTCTTTGCATATCATGATGATTTGGACCTTGGATGGAGAGCTGCAAAGAGTGGAATTGATTCCTATTACATACCCTCAGCAATCGTATATCACAAAGAGAGCTTTAATTTTAAATGGAGTTCAAAAAAATTCCATTTACTTGAGCGTAACAGACATTATTGTCTATTAACCAATTATTCAAGAAAAACATACAACAGCATACTACCATATTTGATTCTGACCGAAATCACAATATTGTTTTTTTATATTTACAAAGGTTTTATCAGAGAAAAAATATCGGCATATGCAGATATTCTAAAGAACAGAAAGTATATCGACTCAAGATATAAAGAACTAGAAAAGAAAAGAAAATTTTCAGATAAACATGTAATTGAGAAATTTGTAGATGAGTTAATGGTTCCTAAAGAAATATCCAGCGGAATGACAAACAAATATTTCAACAGATTTCTTTTATTAATGAGTAAATATGCAAGAAAACGAATACGATAGGGTAAATAATGAGTCTTTAAGTAATCACCTATTCAATCAACCTTAATATAAATACAAAAAAAATAGCTATCAAGAAAAAATGAAAGTGATAATAGGATTACCTGCATTTAATGAAGAAAAAAATATTGCCTCAACTATTGCGAAATTACAAAAATTTTCATATACTATAGTAGTATGTAATGATGGTTCTTCAGACATGACTGGAACAATTGCTGAGAAGATGGGAGCTCTAGTAGTAAATCATCAAAAAAATTTAGGATATGGTGCAGGAATACGAACTCTATTTACCAAAGCAAAAGAATTGGACGCAGACATGTTAGTAACATTTGATGCTGACGGACAACATCGAGTAGAAGATATTGAAAATATAATAAGACCAATCGAAACAGGCGAGGCGGATATCGTAATAGGTTCAAGATTTTTGAACAAAACCAATGATACAAACGTACCCAAATATAGAAAAATAGGAATCAAAGTAATAACAAATGTTACAAATTCTTCCATGAATTTTAAAATAAGTGATTCACAAAGTGGATTTAGAGCATATAACAAGAAGGTCTTAAAAGAAGTTACTCCTTCAGAGTACGGAATGGGAGTATCAACAGAGATCCTGATAAAAGCTAACAAGAGTGGTTTTCGGTTTAAAGAAGTTCCAATAACCATATTGTATGAAGGAGAGACTTCAACGCACAATCCTGTATCTCACGGAGTTTCGGTAATACTTAGCACTATGAAATTTATCTCAATAGAACATCCATTGAAATTCTATGGCATACCAGGAATGGTCTTCTTAGCAATCGGATTATTTTTTATTGTCTGGACTATTCAGGCATTTACTGCCACGCGCCAGATCATAACAAATATCTCATTGATTGGAATAGGAGCAATAATTTTAGGTACAATGTTGACAATGACTGCAATTTTGCTTTATTCATTGGTTAACGTAGTACGAGAGCGCCATTCTGATTAAGTCCCAATAAGGATATCAAATTATGAAAGACGATTTGAACAAGATAAGAAGTATTGTAACCAGGTTTAAAGATTTAACAACATTAGGCATTGCAAATATTGCATCTGCAGGAATTTCAGGTATTTTTTGGTTTTATCTTGCTTCAATTCTTGGAACTTCAGAATATGGCAGACTAAGCTACCTTATCTCAATAGGAAGTATTGCAGGTGTAATTTCATTTTTAGGTGCTGGAACAACAATAACTGTATACAGTGCTAAAAACGAGAAGATACAGGCCACATTATTTTCCATAATTACCATTACAAGTGCCATAGGTTCCATAGTAACATTTCTGATCTTTCATGATTACACCGTAAGTTTGTACATCATAGGCTATGGCATCTTTAACGTAACTGTTGCAGACATACTAGGAAAAAAACAATACAAAAACTATTCAATATATATGATAACTCAGAAAATTCTTTGGGTTGGTTTATCCCTATTATTTTATTACATAATAGGTTTTGAAGGAATAATTCTTGGAATAGCATTTTCGTTTTTGGCATACTCGTTTGTAATCATAAGAGGTTTGAAAGAAACTAAGTTTTCGCTATCCATGTTAAAAAGTCATTTCAGAATAATGATGAACAACTATGTTTTGGATCTTTCAAGAGCTTTTGGAGGAAATATGGACAAATTAATAATTGCGCCACTACTTGGATTTTCTTTATTAGGAAACTACCAACTCGGTCAGCAATTTCTATCTTTATTGAGTTTATTACCTACAGTTGTTTTCCAATACATATTACCACATGATTCTAGTGGTAATGCCAACAAAAAGTTAAAAAAATCCCTGATTTTATTTTCAATAGGTCTTGCGGTTATTGGTATAATAGCTTCCCCCATAATCATTCCCCACCTATTTCCAAAATACACCCAAGCTGTTAGAATCTTTCAGATTATCAGTTTAGCAGTAATTCCAGCATCCATAAATTTGACATATATATCTCAATTTCTTGGCAGAGAACAAAGTAAGATAGTATTAATTGGATCAGGGATTTCACTGGCAGTTGCGATACCGTCTATTATCATACTAGGAAAAATATATGGTATCAATGGAGCCACTTTTGCCATAGTATTATCAGGATTCATTGAAACAGCTTATCTTGTATATGTGGATCGTTTGATAAATAGAAAATCACAGGCTGAGAACATTTCTAAACAGACACAAAATATTAGTTTAGAAGATCATAGTGAAGTACAAGAAACAAAAATTTTTTCGTTAAAACACATAATTCTTTCAATTGTCATAATTTTTTCAGCTGGATTATTTCTAAGGATATATTATTTTCCATACAACATTCCGTTGATTCTTGATGCATTACAATATTTTTCATATGCAAGTGATGCAACAGTCTTAGGACATCTGCCAACAAGTTATATTTTTGCAAACAATGGATGGCCTGCCTTTTTATCATTATTTTTTTCCTTGTCACATTTTAGCAATGTCTTGGATTACATGAATCTACAGAGAGTATTAACAGTCTCTCTTTCAGTATTAACAATAATTCCGGTATATCTTCTCTGCAGAAGATTCTTTTCTCCAGTTTATGCAATAATTGGCGCTGCAATTTTTGCATTTGAACCAAGAATAATACAAAATTCCGAATTAGGTATAACAGAACCACTTTTTATCATACTAGTAACACTTGCACTGTTTTTCTTTTTTAGTTCTAGAAAGAATCTGGTGTATGTCTCCTTTGCTTTAGTAGCATTTTCTACTCTAGTTAGAGCTGAAGGATTCTTTGTCTTTTTACCATTTTTGATAATGTTTTTTGTAAGAAACAGAAAAGGAAAAAAAATAATACTAAACTGTCTTTTAGTAATTTCTATTTTCATATTATTGATTTTGCCAATGGTAGTTTATAGAATTCATACAACAGGAAATGATGCAATAACTGGTAGGATACTTGCTAGTACTGGTGATCTGAGAACACAGATACAAGAAAATGGATTTAAAAGTTATTTACAATCATCTACCGAAAACATACTAAAACTGTCAGGCTGGTCATTGATACCAATGTTTATCCTAATTCTACCGCCAGGTCTTTATTTCATTTTAAGAGAGAGAAATTTAGACAATATTTCAATTATAACAATAGCAGTTTTCATGAGTTTACCTGTACTTTATGCATTTTCAGCAAATCCAGATACCAGATACATCTATCCCCTCTTTCCTTTGTTTTGTGTTATTTCATTATTTACAATAAAGAAAATTGTAAACCATCAAAAAAATAAGAATGTAATATTATTTCTTGTCATAGGATCAATAATTGTATCATCAATTATTTTTCTCGATTTGAAGAAGATTGATTATGATCATCAGGAAGAATCATTTATGATTGCACAGAAAGTTACAACAATAGCAAAAGGTGTTAATGATTATCATCCTGAGGATGCATATATCACTCCTGCATCATTGCCAGAAAAATGGCCTGTTTTAGAATCATCCATAGATTTTAAAACCATTACAATTCCAACAAAGAATTTTACATCACTTACAGAATATATCAAATTTGGCAAAGGCAAAGGCTTAACCGATTTAGTTGTAGATGGCGCGAAAAATAGACCGGCCTTTCTCAATGATGTGTATTATCATGACAACAAGTATCCTTTCCTAACCAAGATATTTGATTCATATAATGAGAAATTCAAATATCATCTTAAAATTTATGAGATAAATTATGAAAAATTAAATTCAGAGATAATAAAATAATCTACTTAGAGATTTTTTACATTTTCTTTTAACCAGTCTTTTAAGATGGTTTTTGGTTTCCAATCGAGTAGTTCTTTAGCTAGATCAACATTAGCTTGACTAAATCTAATATCACCTTCTTTAAATTCCTCATAAATTGGTTCAGATTGCATGCCAGACAGTTGCATAATCATTTCTGCCAATTCTTTAATCGAGGTAGCAATACCTGAACCTATGTTGATAAATCCACAAGTTACATTACTTTTCATGGCCAAAAAGTTTGCAGCTGCCACATCGTTTACTGATACAAAGTCTCTTACTTGAAAACCATTCCCATTAATCAGAAGAGGTTTTTTATCTAGTGCATTATCTATGAATTTTGTTATAACACCAGCATAGTCTTTGGTTTGTCTAGGTCCATAGACATTAAAATATCTCAATCCTATCACTGAAACTCCTAGTTCATAGTACTGTGCACACAAGTTTTCAGCCTTTAACTTGGAAAGACCATATGGATTCAATGGTCTTCTCTCAGCATCTTCTTTGATTGGAATTTTTTCAGGATTTCCATAAACACTTGCGCTACTTGCAAATACCACTTTAATCTCAAACTCTTTTGCAGCTCTTAGAATGTTTTCTGTGCCTTGTACATTAACACGCTCGTACTCTTCAGGTCTTAAAAAAGAATCTTGAACCGAGGTGAGAGCAGCATGATGAAAAATTCCATCAATATCTTTGACTGCTTCTCTTAATTTATCATAATTTAGAATATCAAATTTGAGAAAGTCTATTTGGTCTAGTACTTTAGAAAGATTTGCTAATTTACCGCTAGAAAGATTATCTATTATTTGAACCGAATGACCTTTACTTGAAAGAAATTCTGCAAGATGGCTACCAATAAACCCAGCACCACCAGTAATTATGAATTTCATGATATAGAAAAATCAATAAATTTTCTTAAACATGGTTACGACTTCATCTTTTGGAAGTGGTTTAAGATTTTTAAAATATAATTTAATGTCAGTTGGTTTTTTTGCCCCAACATAGTCAGTCATTTTATATTTTTTAAATAACGATGGAATAATGAAAAATTCTTTTGTTTCTAGTGCATGTTCCATCTCAAAATCATTCATCAAATCTTCTAATAGTTTTTCTCCTGGTCTTATACCCAAAATCTTTGTTTCAATTTTTTCAGGTTTGAATCCATAGCGTGGCGCAAGTATACTTTTCATGGTCTCAAACATATCTACCAATTTGATTACTGGCATCTTTAGAACAAAGATCTCTCCGCCTTTTGCAATTTCTGTTGCAGATATGATTAAATTAACTGCATCTTCCTTTGTCATGAAAAATCTTTTCATTCTGATATCAGTTATTGTAATTGGTCCTCCTTTTCGGATCTGCTTTTCAATTCTTGGCAATATAGATCCACGTGTATGTAAAACATTACCAAATCGGACTGAACAAAATATAGTTGAGATGTCTTTATGTGCCTCTGATGAGATTAATTTTTCTGCAAGTAGTTTGGTTCCGCCCATAACACCAATAGGATTTACCGCCTTATCGGTACTTATCAAAACTACTCTATCAACATTTTCTTTCAAAGATGCTTGAATTACATTGTTAGTTCCCACAATATTTACTCCAAATGCTTCAAGGGGATAAAGCTCACATCTATCCACATGTTTCAAAGCTGCTGCATGAAAAACAATATCAACATTTTTTACAATTGAATTAACTGTATCAGCATTTCTTACATCTCCAATAATAAATTCAATATTATCTTTATTATATTCTATCTCCATTTCATAAAGGCCATTTTCATCATTACTGAAAACCTTAATTTTTTTAGCACCATCTAAAAGAGCTTTTTTTACTAGTGCTTCTCCTATTGAACCTGTTCCTCCAGTTATAAGAATTGTTTTATTTTTTAGTATTTTCATTTACAATACCATACTATGACCTGTTTAAAATCTCATTGTATAACTTTAGATAGCTTTTACCAACTACCTTCCAATCATATTCTTGGACTGTCTTGAATGCATTCTCTGCCAATTCTTTTCTTTTTTTATCATCGGACATTAATTCAAGAATTGCTTGTAGTAGCCCTTGAGGATTATTAGGTTCCACCAGATACGCATTTTCCATATGACGTAATGCATCCTTGCTGCCTCCCGCAATCGTAGAAATAAGAGGTACCTTGCATGCCATTGCCTCCAACCTAGTATAGCTTAGCCCCCCTTCCATTATAGAAGGCTGTATAACAATATCAGATCCACGCATGATTTCGATTGTTTTTTGTTTTTCTTGATATCCAAGAAAATGAAGATTCTTCTTGTTCTCACATGCCTTTTTTACAAGCTCTTCTTCAGGACCACTTCCCAAGAGTAACAGATGAATATCATCAGGTAGTTTTTCAGCCATTTTGAGTATGTCCATTATACCCTTTTCTCTTGACATCCGGGCAGCATAGACTATCTGTTTTTCATATTTTCTATCAACACCAGTTGGCAGAGAGGAAATATCCATCGCGTTTGGAAGATAATGTACAGCATATCCCATTTTTGTATAATGGTCATACAATTCATGTGATGATACAGTTATTGCATCAGCCCAACCTAGAGCATATTTTTCAAAACCTTTTGCCACTTCACCCACGGTATTTCCATGTAGAAGTTCCACTTGTTCATGATGTACTCCATGCAAGGAAAGAATTTTTTTTGCATGAACACCTTTTAGTGCAAGAGCCGCAGGAGGATTTTGCGCATGCACAATGTCATAGTCTTTTTTGAACCGAGTCTTCAAAAAAGAAGATATCATAAAACTCGGGTTTTTTAATTTTCTAACTGGAATTGTAAATGTATTTTCAGACGATATTATATCTACTTGATGCCCATTTTGTTTCAAGAAATTTACCAGCCCCTGAACATGTCTTGCCACTCCTCCAATCCCTTGGTGTGTTGGTGAAACAATCAGTATTTTCAATATCTAGAAAATCTTATCTCGCTTGTATTAAGGTATTAGATGAAAAATTAAATCTATTTCTCTAAGACAAGGCTTGTGATGCTTCATGCATCATCTGGCTCTTTGCACAGCCTGCTGCAAGCTCGTCACCAGAACCTCTCCTCATTATTCCTCGGTATAGACCATCTTCGAGTTTTACTCCGACTCGCTTCTCCCATTCTTCTACTGAAATGGAGTATTTCTTTTGGATTCTGTCTCTGTACCACTCTGGAATCACGTTAAAGGCACAGAATGGAACAATTCTCAAGTCTGGTGTGAGATAGTGAATATCACATCTTTGGAGTCTTTCAAGGTCTTCGTTGTACTTGTCCTGAAAGTGCATCATGCCCAAGAACAATCCCTTGACATGCCATGAGCCTACAGAGTTGAATGATCTCTTCATCAATATACTACCGAACATCTTTGCCAAGTCAAGACCTGCTGGCTGTTTCTTTTTATCGATAAAGCTTGAAAGTTTTCTTACCACTTCGAGCATTGTAAAGTACTTGTTCTTTCCAGACTTGATTTCTTCTGCCTTGTCTTCAAAGAGTTCTAGCATTCCCTGAATGTCAGCAAATCTTGTCAGTGGGACAAACTTTTTGGTTTCAGCATCTTCAAAGATGTATGTTCCTGCACCACATGCAAAGTGGATTGAGAGCTCATATTTTGGCTTGCTAGAAAATGCTTCAATTACATTTGTTAGAGGCATGCAGCTTGGAACTGGGAACCAGTCATCTACTGTTACTTCACCATTTGTCTGTTCCTCAATTCTTTGGATACAGTCTGGTATTGTGATACGATATTTTTCACGCTCTTTCTTGCCCATTCTTCCAGTCAATGATACAGGCTGAAAGTTTACTGCGTGAACTACATCTAAATTCTTTTGAGCATACCTGATAATTGGACCTAGTTCATGGTCATTGATTGATTTTATTACAGTTGGAACAAACACTACGGTAGTTCCTGTCTTTCTTGCACTCTCTAGTGCATACGGAATTTCCCAGTGATTCTTTGGATTTGTTCTTGGGGTTACACCGTCAAAACTAAGATAGAGATTATTTACACCTGCAAGTCTTACTTCCCTCATTGCTTCTGGGTCTAGTGCAAATCTTATTCCATTTGTATTCATCTGGATGTGATCAACACCCTCTTCTTTCATTATTTTGATAACATCAACAATGTCTTCTCTGAGCATCGGTTCACCACCAGTAATTTGCATTGAATTTCCCGGAATTGGTCTTTCCGCCTTTAGTGTCTTCATCATTGCTCTTACTTGGTCTTGTGAGGGTTCATACATGTATGCACCTTCAAGTCCTTTCTTTACATAGAAGAAACAGTACCAGCATGTCAAATCACATCTGTTTGTAACTATCATGTTTGCAAGTCCACTGTGGGACAGGTGGTTAGAGCACAGACCACAGTTGTTAGGACATGAACACTTGTCAATCATTACATTTGGAGCATGTGCACCTTTTCCGTCAATCCAATATGTACTGAATTTTTTGTACATGTCATAAGAGCCAAAATAGAGTTCTTCGCATTCTCCGTGTGTTGGACAAGTCTTTGTCATGAAGACCTTGCCATCCCTCTCAAAGACCTCTGCATCAAGTATCATATTACATTCAGGACAGATACTCTGGGTAAATCGTATAGTTGATTTCTTTCCTAGAGTAGGAGTCTTTTGATTAGATATTTGGATTAATTCCATGTCTTATACGCATATCTTAGTAGATAGTATTTAATCCATTTCCTACTAGACACCAGATGAATAGGTAGGTTACCTCCTCACAGAAAATCAATTCTAGACATATATATCAAAAGAGCCTCCGATCATAGAGATGAGTCTCTCTGACAAGGCAAGAAAATCACTGGAAAAGATAGGCCTTACAAGCTATGAAATCAAGACATATTCTTCGCTTTTAAAAACAGGTCCCATTACTGCCTCCGATCTGAGTCAGAAATCAGGTGTGCCATATTCAAAGATCTATGAAGTTCTAGGCACCCTAGAAGAGAAGGGGTGGATAGGCTCTGATGATTCAAGACCAACGCAATATTTTGCAAAATCTCCAGCCACTGCAATACAGACATCAAAGCAGCAGATGGAGACAGAATTTAGAAATAATGAAAACATTGTACTCAAAGAACTCACCCCGCTTTATGAGCAGAGTGGGATAAGCGAGCGTCCAGACATTTGGATAATTTCAGGTGTGATAAATATTGCAACAAAGATTCTTGAGATGGTAGATTCGTGCAGAAATGAGGTAATGATTGCAATCCCAAAAGTTGCAGAAGAGCTGGCAAAAGAAGCCTTGCCAAAGATCAGACTATTGCATGACAGGGGAGTTGATATTACAATTCTAGTCTCAGAAGACGTTGAAGCTGATACGCTAAAGTCATTATCAAGGTTAGCAACAGTAAAAGTAAAGAAGGGTCTCTTTGGAGGAGGAATTATTTCTGATAAAAGATATGTCGTGTTACTGCTTGGCGAGGAGCTTGGCACAACGGGAACAAAGGAAGCAGTTGCCATATGGGCAGACCACTCTGGCCTGGCAGGCTTTGCCCGTGAATATTTTGAATATCTCTTAAAAGAATCAAAAGATGTAAAATCAGGCAAGTAGGATACCAGTCATGGAAGATCAAGAAGTTTTGTTTGTTGGAACTGCCGAAGCAGAACATGTCGAGATGTATCTCAAGGCAATATGGCACATCAAGGAAGATGGAAATCCTGTAAAAATTAGCACCATCGCCAAGATGCTAAACGTAAGACAGCCAAGTGTAGTACAGATGCTAAAAAAATTAAACGAGTCAAAACTTGTAAATTACAACAAAAGCGGAGTCTCGCTTACTAAAAACGGTGAGGAGATAGGCTCTAACATGATGCGAAATAGCAGACTGCTTGAGGTACTAATGGATAGCGCTCTAAAGGTAGACATTGATGAAGAGATGGTTTGTGGGATTGAGCACCACATGAATGTACAATTTACAGACGCACTATGTACAATGCTCAAGCATCCAAGAAAATGTCCACATGATAACGACATTCCACGCGGAAATTGTTGCAAGAATTAATGAGACAACATATTAGATCAACAGTTCATTTTCTGATAATTTTCCCTATGCAATATTTAATAGCAAGGATTTCCTTACTATATAGTAAGGAGATATCAGAGATGAACATAGGGTCCATTACCACCAAGGGACAGATAACGATTCCAAAGGAGATCAGGGCTTCACTGGATCTAAAGGAAGGAGATAAAGTGATTTTTGTAATTGAAGGTGGACAGACAATAATAAGAAAAGCTTCAAGGGAGAGGCTCTCGGAGATTTTACACAGGCAGAAACCGTGGAAAGAACATAGTATAAGATTTCAAAAGAGAATGCGAAAAGAATGGTAATAACCGCAGTGCTAGATACCAACATCTTACTGAATGCCAAGAATGGTAAAGAGCCACATTCTATACAGTCCTTGCAGATATTGGATGCAGTTGAAGACGGCTTCATACAAGGAATCATATCTGTAATCTCGATTGCAGAATTGTGTACAGGGTATTATTCCCAAGGAGACAAGAGTGGTAAAGAGGAGTTACTTGCCCATCTAATTTCTACCAAGGGTTTTGTGATTGTTGGACTTGACATTGATACGGCTGATACTGCAGCAAAGATCCGTGCAGATACAGGTCTCAGATTGCCTGATGCCATAATAATTGCAACTGGACTTGCAAAAGGTGCAAAATATCTTGTAACCCATGACAAGGAGTTAAAGAAAGCCAGTCATTATCTTGAGATCATATCATCAAGAGATCTTCTTGGTAGGTTTAGACACATCAGAAAAAAATAGCATGAGGAACACGGCTTTTTATTTCAAAATTGGCAAAAAGAGATTAGAAAATAATTGTATGAGGATTGAGCATGATTTCAAGCCCAACCCTCAGATAATCAATAGGTTGTCAAAAAAATAATGATCGGTATTAGATCGCGTTGATCTTTGTTCATATAAGCATCTTTTGATAAACAGTATCAAATTTTATTTGAGTAAAGTTATATCATAGATACAAGGCATTAGATCAAATGACTTGTTTTTGCGGCTGTGAAACTTTTGTAAAGGATAGCAATGGATTCAAGATCGGATGTGTAAAGTGCAGCCATGGTGCTCAAAATCACGAACAAAGCTTCAAGCTAAAACCGTTAGAAGAAGGAGCCCAGAAGAGAGGCTCCCTATCTTAAAGATCTATTCACCTATCACTTTAACTAGAACACGTTTTGGTCTCTTGCCGTCAAACTCTCCATAAAAGATCTGCTCCCATGGACCAAAATCAAGCTGACCTTTTGTCATAGCCACTACAACTTCCCTTCCCATCACTTGCCTTTTGAGATGTGCATCCGCATTATCTTCTCCAGTATTGTTGTGCTGATACTGTGATACCGGTTCATGTGGAGCGATACCTTCTAGCCATTTTTCATAGTCTTGATGCAATCCACTCTCGTTGTCATTAATGAAGACACTTGCAGTGATGTGCATTGCATTGACAAGACAGAGACCCTCTTTAATGCCACTTTTTTGGATTATTTTTCTCACCTCCGGTGTAATATTTACAAATCCTCTTCTTGAGGGAACATTGTACGTAAGATATTCAGTATATGATTTCATGATACATGCCAATGGAATCATGTACCGATAAAAATCCAGTGCAGGCTCAGAACTCAAGATCCTTCTCATCAAATCAACAGGGATTTGGTCATCAACGCCTGCAACCAAACAAGTTTGTCTGTTCCTACTTGAGTCTTTCAAGAAGCTTGATAAAAGGCGAGAGCATTGCTTACACAAATGGTAGCAATAGATGCAGCGTGTTCCCTTGAAAGTTTTAGGAAATTTGTAATCCTAAGCACTTGTAACTCGTTTATTCCTGAAAGTTACTTGGAGGATTACGAGGTATTCCCGGAACGTGAGACATTACCCGGTCCAATTTATGTCGAGGCTGCAGACAAGGTCACCCTGAAAAAGATTCGTGACATGACTTTTGTGAATGCAAAGGAGGTACTTGGCATAATCTACTCGTCAAAAAGCGGCAATACGAACCTAAAGTGGAGACAGGTAAGAAGAAACACGGGCAAAGTAATGGGTGAGGCGTCAACCAATACGCTTGTTAACTTGACCGAATCTGGAGTACTGACACAGGAATGGGTCCAGAATTATTTGAGAAAAAAGGCAGAAGAAAAGAAAGAAGCCAAGACTGACGAGTTGACAAACTAGATTACTTTTCTTTTTTATTACAGTTCCACAAAGGTATTAGATTGATTATCAAAAAAATAGATGACAATACAGTAGCCCTAATACCAGAGGAATCAGACGATCTCTTCACACTACGGCGTGTCATAGACAAGGGTGACAGGATAATTGGGGACACGTCAAGGGCCATCAAGCAGGAGAAAGATTTTGCAAGACCTGACAAGGCTGAAAGGATAAAAATCCGCATAGCACTAGACGTTGAAAAAATTTCTATCGATGAGGTAGTTGATAGATTAAGAGTCCAGGGTACCATAGCAGAGTCAGACAATCAATCCGTAAGCAAAGGATCACACCACTCCCTGACACTAAAAATTGGTGACGCAGTTACTCTAATCAAGAAGAATTGGAGTGAGATTGAAAAGAGACTGGTCTTTGAAAAAAAGGATCATGGTGCATTTCTTCTTGTTGCAATAGATACAACAGACTGTGGATTGGGAAGATTGAGTGGAACGCATCTCAAACTTTTGCCAAACATGTATTCGGGTGCAAGCGGAAAGAGATACAAGTCCAAATTCAACATACAGGACTTTTTCAAAGACGTTCAAAGTGCAATCTCGACATTGATAAGAGATGGAGACAGCATAGTGATATTTGGGCCAGGCGAGACCAAGAAGAGGCTGGTAAATTTTCTCGCAGAGATTCCATCAATAAAGGGACACAAGGTACAGGCAGTAGACGGAATAGATTCTTCAGGAGAGGATGGAATTTACACTTTTATAAAATCAGACATTATGAAACAGACACTTGATACAAGCAAGATTGCAAAGGTTTCTGCCATACTGGATGAAACCATGACAAGGGCAAACAAGAAAAGCAACAAGTTTACCATGGGTTTTGAGGAGACTGCAAGGGCAAATGAGGTAGGCGCAGTAGAATCACTGGTATTTTCAGACAGGATATTTGAAAAGCAAGATGAAGACAAGATAATAGAGTTTCTCAACCAAGTCGAGTCAAAAGGAGTCGAGGTTTATGCAGTAGATTCCACCACAGATGCAGGACTACGGGTTTCGTCTCTTGGAGGAGTGATTTCTCTTCTTAGGTTTGCCCCCCAAAGTTGACTCGTCAAGCCATTTCATGTACGGTACGCTGATACCATCCATCTTTAGCTCTACAATTTCTGGCACTTGATACGGATGAGATTTTGCTATCTCTTCTTTGAGTTTTTGTTTTGATTTTGCAGTAGTTTTAAAAAGTGCTAAAAATTCTCCAGTATCCTCAATCTTGTCTTTCCAGGAATAGACAGAGTTTATGTTAGTATAGTTGACACAGGCTGCCAGTTTTCTTTGTACCACAACATGCGCCACTTGTGAAATTGATTTTTTGTCAGGATATGTTGAGACTATGATAATCCCCATAGCAACTGATAAATTTGCCCTGACTAAAAAGAGTATCAATTAATTTGGACTTTACATTTTTGACGCACAATTCCATCATCTATGTTTTGATTGCATGGGTCATAGTGTTTGCAGTTGCAAAGGTCTCAAAACTTGACAAGCACGGATTTGAAATAAAGCCATACAGTTTGACATACAAGAACCAGAATGTTCAGTTGATACTCTCAAGAATTCTAAACAGGACCCAGCGGGCAACTAGAATTTTTTCCAACACAAGCGTAGTGCTGGGTTTTGTGATGATGGGAGCTGCATTTTGGTACCTTGCATCCAACCTGTCAAACTTTTTTGTAAAGCCAGAATCATTTGCGGAGATGACAGTACTCATACCAGGAGTCACAATCCAGTCAAGCGCAAACATTGCATACTTTTTGCTTTCTGTACCAATTGTACTAGTCATACATGAAGGTGCACATGGAATTGTCGCTACGCTAGAAAAGATAAAAATCAAGACGGGAGGATTTGCTGTCTTTATTGCGCTATTTGCAGGATTTGTAGAGCCAGATGAGGAGGAGTTTGTCAAGGCAAAAAAAATCTCACGCCTTCGAGTAATTGGAGCAGGTGCCACATCAAATGTCTTGTTTTCATTCATAATTGCAGGGCTGTTGATATTCAATCCATCATTTGCCCTGATCATGCCAGACCCAATTAGGAGCGTGTTTTACCACGAACCACTTGGAGTTCCAATAGTTTCAGTCATGGAAGGCTCTGGTGCTGAAAAAGCTGGACTGCAAAAAGATGACATCATAAATGCAATAGATGGAAATTCCGTTTTACTTCCTCAGGACTTTGCCAAGATAAAATTAAAGCCTGGAGACACTGCCATGGTCTCATTAATTAGGGATGGAAAACCTTTACAGATTCCTGTTGTTGTAACTGCTTCCAAGGATGATCCACAAAAAGGAATGCTTGGAATTTTACGAGCGGCACTTCCATCATACCAGCCAGTGGTTCCCTATTACATTCACTGGAGTCCCGAGGTCTTCATGTTTCTATTGTGGCTTTGGATGCTATCGTTTTTCATAGGAATATTCAACATGCTACCTTTGCCAATATTGGACGGGGGCAAGTTTGTTCATACCATAATTGAAAAGAAAGTATCTGAAAAAGTATTGAAAGGCGCCATGTTGTCTCTGTATAGTGTCACATTCATTTTGTTTGGTTTGAACATTGCCCTGTCAGCAGTAAAGTCTGGCTTTATAACAATTTAAGACACTAATTTAACAAAAATTTTCTAGCCACATCAGGTTTATCTTGAGACAAACTTGCCGTAACCAGGTTTTGCAACAATCTTGGAATCTTCGGCAACTACATTCCCTCGAACAATTGTCTTAACAGGCCACCCCTTGAGATTCCAGCCTTCATAAACGGTATAATCAGAAAAACCATCTATGGTTTCAGCAGACACTTTTCCTTCCTTTTTTAGATCAACTAGAACAATGTCTGCATCAGAACCTTTCTGGATTGCTCCTTTTTTTGGATACATTCCAAATATTTTAGCCGTATTGAGACTGGTCATGTTTGACAACTGTTGCAAGGTTATCTTTCCCTTGTTGACTCCCTCACTTAGTAATATAGGAAGCATTGTACCCATTCCTGGAAATCCCGCAAGTGCACTCCATACATTTTCTCCACCAAGCTTTAGATCCAGTCTATTTGCAACATGATCTGTCCCAATCGTATCCACTCTACCGCTTTGTATTTCATGCCATACAAATTCCACGTCTTTGGAGGAGCGTATCGGGGGCATAACTTTTGCAAGATATCCTTTTTGTGATTCATATGACAATGTAAGATAGTGTGGACATGTTTCGACATGGATCTTGGTTCCATTTTTCTTTTCTTCAGATATTGCATCAATTGCAGCCTTGGAGCCAATATGTACAAAATAGAGATTGCAACCATATTTTCTTGCAATCTTGGATATTGTAACAATTGACTTGACTTCAGATTCTGCAGGCCTGCTCTGCGCCCATGCTGCCAGTCCATCCATTTTTTTTTCTTTTGCAGTCTTTATTCCGCATGAGCACATTGGATAATCTTCAGCATGGACAAGGACTGGACAATTCAGAGATGCCGCTTTTTCAACTATTTTTTCAACCATGTCAGTTGTCATTTCTATTCTTTCTTCGCGAAGAGATTTGTCTCCAGGTTGCATGTCCATGTAGACATGACCTATGTCTTGGCCAAGATTCATGTATATCTTAAATGAAGTTATTCCCTTGCTTTTGCAAAATTCCATTTCATTGATTTGGCTACTGTAAAGTATTGAGGCGTGAATTGAATAATCGACATAATGCGTTTTGGAGCTTTCTGCAAGTTGCGAGTCTAGATTTTTTTTGTATGAGCCACTCAGTCGTAGCATCCGCATCATTGTGGTGACTCCGCCTATTGCAGCTACCTTTGATTCTGTGACAGCAGCATCGTTAATTGGAGAATAGACTCCATAATGTATGTGAGGATCAATGACGCCTGGAAGCGAGACCAATCCATCTGCTTTTATTTTGAGATCGCATTGTGGAATATCATTTGTTAGACCGACAACTTTGCCTTCGTCAATTACAATATTCTTGCTTACCATTACATTTTGGAAAATAACGTGTGACCCTGTAATTACAGCATCTACAGTCATCAGAGATTTTTCTTGAAAACCTAGTATTATTCTTTGAGTAAACGAATTCTTTCAAACGCTAGTAGCCATAGATTGTAGTGAACCGGTATCTGCAACGATTACCATGATTTGGCAATTCTAAATGCGATGCTAGTACAAAAAATGATGCGTTTCCTGTAATTCTGAAATGGATACATCAAAGCTTCAGCCCAAGTGTAATTATCAGCCTTGAGATGCAATAGAACCAGTAAATGAATAAAAGCAGATGATATTCTTGATAACAAAAGGGCCGGTAGTCTAGTGGTAGTGATGCCGCGTTCGCAACGCGGAAGTCGGGGGTTCAAATCCCCCTCGGTCCACCTACTATACAGTTCGAAACCCCTTAAAACCAATAGAAATTTTGTCAATATGCAAAAATGCACAAGACTCCTTGAAGATGCAGACGTTAGGAGATAGTACGAGAACCTTTGCAGGGGAAGCAAATTGACTGCAAGCGTAAGACTGCGAAGATTGAACCTCTTCTGTATCCAATATGCCATATCTCCAAAGGAGCTTGTATCAATTGGAGAAGAGGATGCAAGAAAGCTTGAAGATTTGTTACATGATCATGTATCATACCTTGAATCAAAACAGTATGCGCCAAGATATATTGACGATATACTAAAGGCAATCAAGATTGCAATCCAGGAATTAATGAAAGAAAAAGAGAGCGAAAGATATGATAGTCTACTGATTGATGAAGACAATCTTGTCCTGTACGTCAAAAAAGGCTGGGACATAGTAAAAGAGCTTTCAAGTGGCAGGATCCTGATCTGCAAGCTCGTCTAGCGAAATGACAAGTATGCAATTTTGTATACATGATATGTGACTGTTTTAGTTGCAACACAGTTATGCACTATTAATTTCCCCAAACCGCGTAAAGTTTAGAGGATGTAACATTTACATGATTTCTGATACTTTGAGCCATTCGGCAAATAGATTATCAGTAAATTCGTAGATTCCACGTTCCCGTCTTTTCAAAACTGCCTTGCTACAAAGTGAAACTAATGCTGAACTTATGGTGGCATTACTCATGAATTCATCCTTTTCAATATCTGTAGGCTTCTTTTCAGGAGACTTTGCAAGTGCCTTTAACACCTTAATTTCTGACGGGGTCTGGTTTTCTGTAAATTCTTTAAATGATTGCTCTCCTTCTTTCTTTAATATCGTTTTAACAATATCATAAAGTTTTTTGCTATCAAGTTTTACCATATCATGTAACTGAATTTCTTTTCCTAAAAGCTGTAGATTGTATGGAATCCCACTAGAAATCTTGTAAAATTCTTCTTTTGTTTGACTGTCAATAAACTTTAGATCTGGAAGATAATGTGTGATGAACTTATCAAATTCATCCTTAGTAAAAGGTTCTACTTCTCGAAGAAGTAGCTGTTTGTAGAAAGGCGCACTTGTTTTTGTCACCAAGTTATCTAGCGTATCACGATAAGATCCGGAAACCACTAGTTTTGTATACTTGAAGTCTTCAAATAATGTGCGTATCAATTTTACTATATCGAATCCCATCTTTCTGTTTTTTTCTCCGTAAGTAAGCTCAACTATGGACGGAAATTCATCGATGATCAGAACACATTTGGTTTTTGTCATCTCTGCCAAATGTTCTATTAAAGAGATAGATTTTGTAACAGCTTCCTCGACATCCTCTGATTCTTTTTTGATATATGATAAGGATAGCTTGAGATCTTCTGCAACTTTGGCAGATAAATTAAGGCCAGAGAGAAAATTGCCTAATGCTTTTGCGCCAGTTACTAGAAGCTCTTCAAATTTGAATTTCTTTGGTAGTTTATGTTCAAATGCACTTAATGCAACTCTATCCAATACTCTTGTAAATTCATCAATAGTAGTTGGCAAGATTCTCCATATTGAGATATAGATAACAGGTATACGCTGTTTTGTCAATCTACTTTCAACCTCTTTTAGTATACTTGTTTTTCCTATACGCCTTATTCCTGACAACGAGAAACCGATTTTATTCTTGGAGGAGAGCTCTCTTGTTAATTCGTCAACTAGTTCTTTTCTTCCTATGAAGTCATCTCCGGTTACTGAATATAGCGTAAACGACACACAATACTGTAACCTTTACATGATTTAAACTTTACAGGGTTTGGGGAAATTAATAGTGCATAACTGTGTTGCAACTAAAACGGTCACATATTACGCCATCTGGCGTAACGCCTTTTAGCGTAATAAATTCATTAAAATTGGAACTTGGATGGACTAGGAATATTTCAAGATGCAAGATGCTCATTTGCTGTAGATTGACACAGCAACAACAGTGACTCGACAGTCTCCTCCTTGTTTTCGTAGGCGCTCTCTCCAATGACTGACAATAGGGCGTTTACCAGATTCATGTATGGTCTGATTGCATTGCTAACAATTAGATCAAAAAATTCGTGTCTCAGAGTTTCTAGTGCCATATGAGAGCTTGTGGATAGATGTAATTGTATTGCCTATGACTTCACCTTCTTTTTTCGCGTTTGGTTTTGGGATCCATGTTATCCCAAGTTCTTTGTTATTATGGTTACACGTACTTTTCTCGAGTTTTCGGATCTCAGATTCTAGAAACTTTGCATTTTTTATCACCATTTATGTCTAAAATATGGGTTCTGTTTAAAAGCCTAAATTTTCTAGCCGTGGGATCAATGGTTTTGAAAGATTGAATCGTGATAATTTTTCATCAGGGATGAATTCTTTTTATCAAGTAAAATAGCTTTATAAAGTAAAATTGGGAATCCGAACTTTATAAAAAATAAAATTGTATCTGGCTTTGTTAAATGACAAGGATATTGTTGCACGATCTTGTCTTGTAAGATAGAATTTCCATCCTATAATGCAAAGATCATCTCATTACTAAAGATGCCAGTACAAAAATCAATGTAGACATTATTTGTCGACACTGTCTACAATTTGGAATTTTAAGTGACAGCGATTTTACTCAAATGATTTCATATCTTGAAATGTAATGAATTTCATTGGTTTAGATGCAAACCAACTAGATGTAACAGAAGAGGGGCTTTCCGGTATTCTGATATTCTATGCAATACTGGATGTTGGAAGTCATCTAAGTATGGATGCGTTGAAAGAATTTCTAAGAAGAATACTCTCAATTTCAGGAATCTTTCTTGCCGTTTCATTTGTGTTGATTTTAATCTATGTCCAGTTATTTGACAAGCCAACACCTAACATCTGATTCTTGCATTCCCAAGATTGCAAGTCGTAAACTCTTCGAGTCAACCTAGTGTGTCTACTAGGTAATGAGATTTTTCTCGGCTCGCTTAATCCTTGCCATACACCTGTTTATGACTGCCTACACGTATGAACTCAATCGCATCTTCGTTAAATGATACATTATAGAGAATCCTATTGCTTTTGTCAAGAACATAAGCATATGCTTTGATACTTGGTTTGTATTTGCCTAATTTGGTAGGATTTTCAGACTCGACTAGTTCAGCTATCACTAAATCCACCTTTTTTTGCAAATCAGAATGTAGTGATTTGTATTGTCTGGTAAATTTTTTGGTTCGCTCTGGAATCCACATTCATGTAATTCTTTATTCTAGTCTTATTTATGAGATGCAATGTCAATATAGATACACACAATCTATTCGTGCAGTTCTTTGAGAAATTCTTTTAATGAACTTTTTTTAGTTTCGCCTTTTGCTTTTGCTTTATAGAATTCTTCTACGTCTGCTTTTTCTTCTGGTGTTATATCATCTATTTTCTTGGGCTTTACTGCTCGTTGCATACTACACTATGTTATAACATAGTAGAATAATTAAAACTATGTGTAACTATTGTAATCATGTTAATTATTGAAGACGCTTCGTCTCAATTCCCTCGGTCCACTTACGAATTCATAGTTTCTATGCAGAATATCATCTAAGATCATTCGGTAAAAAATTATAAAATTTTCGAGAAAGATGCCCGATAGGCTTAAGGGCGGATCAGGCAAATCTCAGTTAATTTGAGTAGGAAAATACGTGTTATTTTTTCTGAAAACATAGAATCAAAATGGTTTTTGCCCATCATATTTTTGTCAAGCATTATACTTTTTGTTCTGAGAAAACCAATCTTTATTTTGATTCAACCAGGCAGAGTTGAAGATGTAGATGTTCTATTAAGGGAAGCTATTCAATATTCATGGGGAAGTATTTTTGTTGTTTACAACTATTATTTGCATTTCGTTCCACGTCTTGTAACAATTTTTTCCCTATACTTGTTCGGTATTTCCAATGTAAACCTAGCAATGAATGTAGCTGCAATAATTATTGCAACACTTTGTGCATTATTTTTTTCTACCAAACAATTTCGGTTTATAATTAAAAATGATTTTCTCCGAGCTGTTTGTTCCTTATTCATTGTAGCAGCTCCCGGGATTAATGAAATCTATTCCAACATTTCAAGCATCCAGTGGTTCTTGAATATATTTACAATGCTTTTTGTATTGTTGCTATTATTTAGATATGAAGAATATAAAAAACAATCCAAGAAAAAGAAATGCCTTTATGCATTTTTCTGTTCTGCATCGTTTCTGTCTTCCGCATTTTCAATTGTTTTTCTTCCTGCATTAATTTATGTCATAATACGTGAGATTAGAAAAAATGAAAGAGAATTGATTACACTAGTTAGCTGTGTAATACCAACAGTTTTACTATTATTTCAGACATCCCTGTTATACATCAATTATTCCCAACAATTCAAATCCTCTGCATTACAGGTTACCACAGGTATCATTAGATCAACAATACAGATATTTACCACTAGTGCCACCACTGTCTTTACTACAATATTTTCTAATATTTATCAATATTTGGGAAACATGGTTTATCTCATACCAATTATTTTGGTTGCGTTTATTTTACTAAACTCCATAAAAAGCGGATTAAGATTTGAGATTTTTACCTTGTATTGTATAACTGCAACATTATTCTTGTCAATTCTAGTAAGAGGCGGCATGGCAGAAAGATTCATGTCATTTACAGTCATATTTTTATTCATACTAGTTGTCAGGCAATTTGATAAAAGAAAATCATTATCATTCAGACTTTTCTTTGTAGCTATTATGATAATCATCATTTCGAATATAGGTTCCGTGTTTTTTATACCAACTTCTGCAGATGAAAACTGGAAATATGTTACAGATCTTTACAATCCACAAGGCAGATACCATTGTTATGTAGGTGAGGTGCCTCAGGGTTGGGAAATTTTCATTCCATGTTCAAATCCAATGTCAAACAGCACAATGGTTCCACCTTCTTCATCCACAGCATTTGGCCCATCAATAACTTTTACACCTCCTGTAATGCTAACAACTACATCAATAGAATCAAACACAATAGCAATATCAGGAATGACAACAACATTTACTGCAACGATATTGCCAATACCTGACGCAGGAACAGTACAGTTCTATATTGATGACATGCCCACAGGACACCCAATTACAGTATTTGGAGGTCAGTCAGTCTTTAGCACATCCGTACTGCCCATAGGAATACATCATATTTTTGCATCATATAGCGGCGCTCCTGACTTTTATGCTAGTAAATCACCACAAACTACAATTACAATACTGCCAATTTCAGGCCTGCAAGGTACAAATCTTTCTGGAATAGACATGCAAGGTATGAATCTGTCAGGTATCAACCTACAAGGTGCAAATCTTTCTGGCGCTAATTTGCAAAATGTCAATTTTTCTAATGCCAATCTCCATGATGTCAATTTGTCAGGTGCCTCACTCTCGGGTGCTAATTTCAAAGCAGCAGACCTATCTGATGCTAATTTCAGAGGCGTTATTCTTTCAGGCGTTAATCTATCAGGAGCTAACTTGTCAAATGCAGATCTAAGAGATGCAAATACTAGAGGAGCAGACTTTACTGGTGCCACAACTAATGGCTGCAATGGTTGCCTACAAAAATAAAAAACAATATACAACCATGCGAACTAGTGCATTTAATGAAAGTGTTCAATGGAAAAACAGCGGCAGATGATTACATGTCAAGTCATACGTTGACTTTTTCCACACCAGAGCTTACACTAACTAGATTTTCATTTTGGTTGGGTGACATGGTACCTGATACAAAAAATCCCGGTCAGCAAATGCCCAGATTGATGAACTTTATAGAAGAAAAAGATTTTGCACCAACGCCTCTGGTGGACGATGATACATTTGTGCCAACAGGTGCAATGAAGACAATTGGTGGCTTGTATGGCAGTGTTAATGTACCAACTGAAACAAGCTCAAAATATTGCCAAGAGTGCGGCTCAAAATTATCCCTGGTTGCAAAATTCTGCACAGAATGTGGTGCAAACCAAGACTAATTCAGAATTTTTCACTAGGATATTTTATTTCCACATTTGGAGCAAAACTTTGCATTAGGTTTTAGACTCGAACCACAAGAATTGCAGACAGGACCACCCGAGCTTTGTTTTGGCAATAATGAAGGATCTGGCCTAGGAAGTTCACCAGGTGATGAAAACGCTGCAGCAGCAGATATGATTGAAGGAGGCTGTCCCGGTCCTGGCAGTGTAGATGCCATTTGTGATGCTTGTGGTCCCATGCCAGGAGGCATTGGACTTGCCATTGTAGAGCCAGATGCACGGCCACTTGATATTTTGTCAAGTGATTTCTTTAGCTCAAAGATTACCTTGACAGACAGGAACTCTAGCGATGAATATGATACTACATAATCTCCCAGTTTCTCAAAGAATTCCTTGTCTGAGAGTTTTCCTTGCTTGTACATTGTATTAGCGTCAAGAAACGATTCATAGTATCCTTGTGTATCGTTTAACAGATTCTGTAGTTTGTCAAATAGAAGGTTTAGAGTATCAATATCTCCAAATGACATGTGGACTGTTTCCTTGACCGGTATTAATTATTTTAGATCGAAAAAAGAAGAAATGAGGTTTAGATTTTTGAAAGAGCACTGTCTATCATATTCTTGTAAGAACCCTTTGATGCAGCACCCACTTGTTGCGCTACAACCTGGCCCTTGCTGAATAATGCTAGTGTTGGTATGCTAAAGACATTGTACTTTGATGCAAGTTCGTTGTTTTCATCAACATTAACCTTAACAAAGTTGATCTTTCCTGCATATTCACCGGCCAGCTCTTCAACTACCGGACCCACCATCCTGCATGGACCACACCATTCGGCCCAAAAATCTACAAACACAGGAATTGGAGAAGCCATGACCTCTTTTTCCCAGTTCTTTGAATCTACAGGTTTTGCTTTATCCACGCATTATAAAATCCCGAATCCCTAAATATATTGAACGGTTTTCGGTTCTGTCGGGTTATCGAGACCTGAATCATCTCTGAATCTCCAACTTGCTTCCATCCACTCCAAGGATTATTGGCTGAAAGTTGTCCAAGTTCCCCTTCACTACTTCATCTGAAAGCCCTCTGGGATGGCAAAACCTACTCCACCCCTTGTAAGATATGTTCATGGATGCTATTACATCCCTGTTCATTGATCTCTTACAATTATTGCACAACAATTTTCGTCTGTGAAACCTATCCTCTTGGAGTCTTTCTCCGCATACTGGACAGAGTTGGCTTGTGCGTTTAGGATCTATGAATCCAACAGGAATTCCTTTCCATTCTGCCTTGTATTGTATCTGTCTTTGCAGTTCATAGAACGACCATGAGTTTAATTTCCTTCTATATTTTGTTCCCTGACCGTTGCCTTTATGATATAATTTTCTGATTCCTTTTAGATCTTCTAATATTATCATGCTTCTTGATGCTACTGCTCGCTGTATGATGTCTTTTGTTATCTTGTGGAGATGCTGTTGTATTCTTCTTGATCTACGATTTCCTAATCTTTGCTGGAAATGCCTCTTTAGTCTTACATCAAACCTCTTGAAAGACGATAATACGTGAGATGTGTTTTCCTTGATTGATAGTAACTTGTTGGTCTTGTACATTACAGTTCCGTCATTTGTTGATATGGTTACATTTCTCAGGTTTCTATCTATTCCAATAACATTTTCAGGAATTATTTGCTTGATTTCTTTCCTTACTGAGATTGATATTGAACTTGGAGTTATTGTAAATGACCGTGGTTCTGTACCATCAAGTTTGGATATAGTGTACTCGTTTAGTTTTACCAAGAACTTGTCACCATTTGAGACTGGAAATGACAGCAACATTCCATTTATCTTGAATCCATAACATGATACTAGATATGGTTTTGAGACATATGGAGATTTTGGAAATCTGCCTTTTTTCATGTCTCTTTTTCTCTGAGCCAACCTTCCCATTGCCTGAGACATGGCAGTAAGTTTGTACTTGGACTGGATGTCAAATTGAAACAAGTCCTTGTAGTGTAGTGATGAGAATTTGTTTAGAGTTGATATATTTTCCTGTAATCCTGTTTTGATGCAAAAATTTACCATTTCCTTGAATGTTTCCATGAGTAATACAATGTCATTAGGAAATACGTAATTCTGTTTTATTGACTTGATTGCCATCATAAATATATCAGCGTTACTTGGTTTTACCATTTGCGTCAGGTCTTGATAACCCGACAGAACCCGGTTTTCTACCAACGACTTCTTAGGCCGTAATAGTTTCTATCGCCAGATCTTCTGCGATCATCTCTTCTGTCATCACGTCTTCCATAACCTCCTCCAGATCTTCCATAACCACCACCTGATCTGCCAAAGCCTCTCCTATGACTTACTTCCCTCTTCAGAGGATCTGGTATATTTACCGCAATTCCCAATTCCTTGTTTAGATCTTTCATCTGGACCTTGGTTTGGTTTGATATTGCCTTAAAGTCTCCAATTGAAGAATAAGATACCAGAGTTATTGCCCTTCCTTTTTCTCCTGCTCGTGCAGTTCGTCCAATTCTGTGAAAGTATACCATATCCTGGTTTGGAACGTCATAATTTATCACCAGTGCAACTTTTGGCACATCAATGCCTCTTGCTGCCACATCAGTAGCTACCAAAATGTCTGCCTTGCCTTTTTTAAACAAATACATTGCCTTGTCTCTTCTAAACTGAGACATGTCTCCTTGAATTGAGACTACGTTGAATCTTCCTTGTTCCAGTTCATGTGCAACCCTTCTTGTCCTGTCTTTTGTAGAACAGAAAACTATTGCCTGACCGGCGCCATTTTCTTTTATGAATTTAAAAAGATAATCTGTTTTTTCCCTGTCTTTTATCACAAGAAACGCTTGTTCTATTCCCTCTCCACTTAGATCATCTGAATCGATGAATATTTTTTGTGGATTTTTCATGTATTTTTCTGCAAGCATCAAGATTGCAGCAGGCATGGTAGCAGAAAATAGTGCATTGATGTGATCTTCTGGAACCAAGTCCAAGATGAATTTGATATCCTCGATGAATCCCATGTCAAGCATGGTGTCTGCCTCATCAAGTATGACCCACTTTACTTTTTGTAGTTTTATGGAACCGCGCTTGATGTGATCAATAAGGCGTCCAGGAGTTGCAACTACAATCTCCACTCCCCGGTGAAGTTCTTGAAGTTGTACATTCATGCTCTGGCCACCATAAATTGTTACACTACGAATTCCAGAATGCCTTGAGAATTTTACAATTTCATCAGATATCTGCACTGCAAGCTCTCTTGTTGGAGCAATGATGAGCGCCTGCACCCCACCTTTTGGAATGACATTTTGTATTATTGGCAGTGAAAATGCAGCTGTCTTTCCTGTTCCAGTATGTGCCTGACCTATAACATCCTGACCTGAAAGAAGTACTGGAATGGCTCCTGCCTGGATAGGAAACGGTTCACGAAAACCCATTTCATTAAGAGCAGTGAGTATTGTATCCTTTAGTCCTAATTCTTCAAATTTTGCCAAGTTTATTCATCTTTTTATTGAAACGACAGAGAAAAGTTTGATCACCTATTTCCGTCAATTTTTGTTTAATGTAGCCCTCTGGCTCTAATAACTCTTTCCAAAATATTGAAAAAATTTCAGTTATTTTTGGAAATTGTATAATCTCTTGCTCTGATATGTGGTATAGATTTGACCCATCAAAATGATATACATATTATCTGAGATTTATGTAGATCAAAGCATGAGCAGCGAACTTCGATTAAAAAAACTGCGAGGATCGGGAGGTTTCATAATGGCAACAGTTAACGACGATCAGCAAAGAAAGGGCAATCTCGGAGGACCAGACTTGTTTCTTGCTCCAGTTGGCCGTCTTGATTCAGAAAAAATTTCCAAGTATTACTGCAATACATGTGAAAAAGAATACGAGGGAAGTCCAAAGATAGAATATGAAAATCCAAACGAGATAGTGGCAGAAAATCTTGTTCTTCTTGAAAAGGGACAGTACATGTGTACAACATGTGGCTCGATTCTTGCAGAATATAGAAACTTTAGCAAGCCCGATGAAGCTGCATCAGTTGGAGCTGCAATACCTGTCACCAACACAAATGTTGCAGCACCGCCAGCTCAGAGCGTTCAATTGCAAGAGCAGCCAAAAACATCTACCAGTGTAAAGACATTTAGCTCAATTACAGGTCTAGCAGTTTATGACACCGAAGCAAGAAAGGTTGGAGTCGTCAAGGAGATGGGCATCCAGCCAGATCAGTCAAACATAGTACTAGTTGTAACAAAAAATGATGGAAATGACATCACAGTAAAGTGGGATGACATACAAAAAATTGGCGAGATTGTATTGCTTAAGAGCTTGCTTGCTGAAAATAATTTAAAATGCACCAAGTGTAATTACACAAACAGTCAAGGCTCCAAGTTCTGTGAAAGCTGCGGTAACAAATTAAAGTGAATCACCATTGTTAAGCAAGATTTATCTTACGATTTCAAAGAACTTGTGATAATTGGAAAAACTTTCCCTCAAGTCAGGCATTGTAAAGGATATCATAATAGTGGCAATCGGTATTGCAATAATTTGGATTGGTCTCCGGGTAGCATTTGGAACAGAAAATCCATTTTATGTCGTATCAAGTGGAAGCATGATACCAAACTTGCAAATCTTTGATGTTATTGTTGTTCAGGGACATGTAGCTTTTGATCAATTAAAACGTGGTGATATCATAGTTTTCCATGCACCGTCGGAGGACAAGGTCATAGTTCATCGTGTGGCAGAAGTGTTGAACCAGAATCCCCTCATAATCAGAACAAAGGGAGATGCAAATCCTGGGTCCATACCCGGAGTTGACTTTCCAATAACAAAAGAAAACTATATCGGAAAAGTTGTCTATGTAATACCCCAGATAGGCTATGTGACAAGAATACTTACACCCCCCATCAATTATATCATAATAGCTGTAATTGTAGGAATCATGCTGGTAAAACAATTTGGCAAGCCAAAATCTACAGATACCTTACCAGGCGATGACAAGACAAATTCAGACAAGTCAGGGACTGGTACAGACAGCAGTTTATCAGGTGACAAATCATATCTCATAAACGACTCGAACGCACTTGAACCAAAAACAAGCGAGCCGCAGAACAAAGATCCAGACAAGTAAATTTTTTCTATTTTCGTATCTTGAATACGCGCTCAAAGTAATCTGATTGTTCAGGTTCTGATTCTGAATTTTCTTTAATGCTTGCAAGATTTTTAGCAAGTTTTTTCTTGTATCCAAGCTGCATTTGGCGTGCAATCTGTATTCTCTGAGCCTGAGGGGAGCCTGCACCATGCATCGATTCGGTCAGATATCCCACTGCATTTCTGCCCAGTGTCATATTTTCAATTAGTCTCAATATCCTAATCCTGTTTTCCACATCGACTCCTTTTCGTCCTCTGAGATATTTTTTCAGTATAGGACCTGTTGTTGGATTTTTCAAATCTTTTTCAGATGGAAGTGTGACAACAAGGCCGCCTGCAATGTCTTGTGCCATCCTGCCTATTTCATACGGGAATCTAGTTACATTATGCTTGGTAACATTTGCTAGCATGTCATCGTTGAGCCAGACACCAGACTTGGTGCGATGAGCTTGAGACGATGATGCAATGCCAGTTGCATATATTGTTTCATTAAGATGTGTCATCTCTACCAGCTTGTCCCGTATGTGGGAAACATCAGGTACGCCGTTGTAATCAGCAATTGAGGCAGCAGCACCAATTAAAACATCGCCCAAGCCTGTCTTGCATACGTAGCTTCTTCTGTGATAACAAGTAAATCGTTCTACAAGCATCGCGGCAAATTCATACTCTCCAAACATGAATACTTTGTCCCATGGAATAAACACCCGATCGAAAACCATAAGGGCCTCCTGACCTGCAAATTTTGCATTTCCTGAATCAATGTCTCCTTCTTCCATGCTTCTTGTATCACATGATTGGCGTCCGTAGATGTATGTGATCCCAGGAGAATCGGCAGGCATTGCACCGACCACTGCATAATCCTTGTCACCTTCCAGCAATCTCATTGTTGGCATGACTATTATCCAGTGCGAGTTGATGCAACCAGTCTGGTGAGCCTTGGCACCTGTAACAAATATTCCCTTGTCATTTTTTTCTACTACATGTAAGAATACATCCGGATCTTCTTGCTGGTGTGGTGCCTTGCTTCGGTCTCCCTTTGGATCAGTCATGGCACCGCCAATGACAAAATTTTCTTGCTGGATCATCTTGATAAAATCTACTAGTCGTTTATGATAGTTGGTCTTGTGTTTTTCGTCAATTTCAAAAGTAACAGAATATAATGAGTTTAGTGCATCCATGCCTACACATCTTTGAAAGCATGTTCCTGTGAGTTGGCCAAGTTTTCTCTGCATTTTATTTTGGTTTACCAAATCATTTGCACTCTCAGCAATGTGCAAAAACCTGTTAACTTGCAAGCCAGTGATGGATGATTTTGCAGTTGCCATCTCGGCTTCCTTTTCTGCCAGATCATATGTCTCTGCTACTGCATTTATTGAGGGTCTTATCATGGGATGATCTACTGGCTCTTTTACAAGTTCACCAAAAAGGTAAACTTTCATGTCACGGCCTCTGAGGCTTTGAATATACTCAGCGGCAGTCTTAATTGGCATATCTGCTAGTACCCTTTACAAGTAATATAAATATTATAACAAGTCCTTGTTTTCTAAACAAGTCCGATTCTTACATCGACAACTTTGCAGCCCTTGCCTTTTTCAAATACAAGAACAGGGTTCATGTCAAGTTCTTTTATTTCTTCAAAGTCAGTCACTAGCTGTGAAATTCGTTGTATACAGTCTGCAAGTTTTTTGACATCAGACGGTTTTTCTCCCCTTACGCCCTGCAGTAACTTGTTTGTTTTAATTGATGATATCATTTCATCGGCTTCCGAGTCTGTGACAGGAGCAATCCGAAATGTTACGTCCTTTAGTACCTCAACGTATATTCCACCCATGCCAAACATAACTACAGGTCCAAATCCCAGTTCTTGTTTTGAGCCAATGATTGTCTCTTTTCCACCTTTTACCATCTCTTGAACCAGTACACCTTTGATGACTGCTTTCTTGTTGTATTTTTTTGCATTTTTGATTATTTCTTTAAAGGCCTTTTTGACTTCCTGGGGTGTCTTTAATCCAACTTTTACTCCCCCCGCATCAGACTTGTGAATAATTTGCGGCGAAGCAATTTTCATCACAACAGGATATCCAATTTTTTTTGCAGCAGCTGTTGCATTTTTTTCCTTTATGGCAAGAATGCTTTTTGGTACAGGAAAACCATATGCGCGCAGAACTTCTTGCCCCTCTTCCTCTAACAAGTTTTTCCTTCCCTCAGACTTTACCTTGGCAAAGATTTGCTCTACCTTTTTCTTGTTTACTTTGAATTGCTGTATCTTTCCTTCTGGTGTAGCAGACCATTGGGCAAATCGTAGCATTGCCTTTAAAGCACGGATTGCTTTTTCTGCATAGCCGTAATATGGAACGCCACCTTCTGCCAGAATTTCCTTGTTTTTTATTCCCTCATCAAGACCCATCAGGCTTGCAAGAATTGTCTTGTTATATTTTTTTGATGCATTGACAACTACTTCTGCAAGTTTATTGTAATCAAGCGTAGCAGATGGCGTGCACATTGTTATGACTGAACCCGTATTTGGATGAGCAAGTACGAGATTTAACACATGATCAAATCTGTTAAAATCTGCATCTCCCACAATGTCCACTGGGTTTCTGGAGGTTCCCCACGGAGGAATAACTGCATTTATGTGCGGCCTAATGTCTTCTATATTTGCCATTTTTACTCCCATTTTGGAACATGCATCAGTGGAAATTATTGCAGGCCCTCCTGCATTTGATACAATGACCAAGTCTCCCTTGGAAGGCAGTGGCTGCTTTGAAAATGCAGTTGCATAATCAAACAATTCTTCCATGGTATCAACCCTTATTGCGCCTGATTGAGTTAGTAATGCATCATAGATTTCATCAGAGCCCATGAGTGCGCCAGTGTGAGACATGGCTGCTTTTGCACCCTCTGGACTTCGGCCAGATTTTAAAACTAGCACAGGTTTTCTTGATTCGTTTAATCTGGTAATTTGCTTGCATATTTTCAAAAATTCTCTTCCGTTGGTCATGTCTTCAAGATACATTACAATGACCTTTGTCTGCTCGTGTTCTGCAAGCATTTTTAGAATATCAACCTCGTTGAGGTCAACTTTATTTCCCATACTGATTACGGATGAAAATCCTATTCCTTGCGCACTGGCATCTTCAACCAGTGCTGCACAGATGGCTCCACTTTGTGATACAAGAGCAATGCCTCCAGACTTGGGGGTCACTTTGAGGAAAGTCGAATTCATCATTGTTTGAGGTGCAAGGTTCATCACACCAAGGCAGTTTGGTCCAATGATTTTGATACCATACTGCTTGGCAATTTCTGCAAGTTTTCTCTCAAGCTTTGCACCCTCTTCGTCCACTTCTTTGAATCCCGCAGTGATTACTATTGCTCCCTTGATTCCCTTTTTGCCACATTCTTCAAGCACTGCAGGAACAACATCATTTTTTGTAACCACCACTGCAAGATCTATCTCTTCTGGAACATCCAGAACACTCTTGTACGCTTTTTTATCAAATATGGTCTCCCTTGTTGGATTTATCGGAAGAATCTTTCCGGTATACCCCTTTAGTATGTTGGATGTAATGGCACGACCTACGCTTCCTTCTTTATCAGAAGCTCCTATTATGGCAATAGATTTTGGAGACAGGAAAATAGATTCACTCATTTTAATGAGATGGACTCAAATGAATTTGTATAATAAGTTTATCCAAGGAAAAAGCTTGGATCCCAAACCATGGATTAGCTGCCAAGCATCTTTCCAGCTAGATTCTGGTTTCGCGGGATCCAGATTATCTTTAGATTTGGAAACTTGGCTGCAAGATCCCAAGTTTCTCTCGCAAGGCTGCGCAACTTGTCATTGTTTATAGCATATTCATGATTTAACTGTGATACGGTATTTTTTGAATCGCTGTAGATGATAATCTCATTTTCAATGCCTGTAAATTTTTGCAGAGCTGAAATAATAGCCATGTATTCTGCCTGGTTATTTGTTATGCCAGGCTCTTTTTTGTAAAATGACTCGCCTGTTTCTTTGACAAAGAATCCAAACCCGGAGCTGGGACCACCCGAGCCATCAACAAATATGCTAAGGACCATCTTTGTACAGCCTCATGAGTTTCACACTCAAATTTACAGTTATCATGTAGATTACAGTTGAGATGGACTGTGATACAATAGATGCCGCATAAGCTTGATAGGAATTTGTGAGTAGATAATACTGGAGAGACCATCTGCAGGCAGTATAGACAACCTCACCTATTCCAAGAGAGGATATCACCTTTATCAGATCTCGCCTGAGCTCTGCCTTGTCTACCTGGCCTGTTTCAAGGAGATATTTTTTCTTGTTATCAATGTAATAAAGCGAGCCAAAAGTGGAAAAGTACACAACATAGTCAACGCCCAAACTTATGGTTGCGTTTACATAACTTTGCTGATTTGAAAATATTTGCGCAACCATTGCAGAAATTGCAATTGATGCAAGAAACCCTAAAAGAATATTCTTGTTGAGTTTTAGATATTCTTTGTACTTTTGCTTCACAGATCAATTTTGTTCATCTAACAAATAAACCAACTATTGGAGGGTTATTCTCAGAAATATTAGTATGCCAGCAAATTCTGCCACATGTACTGCCAACAGGTATGGCAGCAGTGCAGATCCATAAAGTTCCATCATTGTAAAGTATGCATAGACCCCAATTACATTATGCAAAAACAATAGGCCTGCAAAAAATATCATCCCAAGGGGCAATTGTGCCTTGGTTTTGGAATACATTTTGGCAAAAACCCCGATGAGTACTCCAAGAGCTACCATGTTTGCTCCAGAGACAATTGTGCTTGCAGTCATTAGGACTTCCATTTGAAAACACTTGGCTCCACTTGACTTATTTACTTTGTTCCAATTTGCTTACAATTTCGTCAAAGACCTGCAGATTTACCTCAAGAAACGTAGACATGAAAAATGTTGCACCATATTTTTCTCCCACTCGAGTTATCAGATTGTTTTTTTCAAGGACTCCTATGTGATGCTGTATTGCCTTGTAATCAAGATCCATCTCTTTTGCAAGTTGGTTTGCATTGAGAGGTTTATCGCGTATATGAGAAATGAGGCGAATTCTGTTCAAGCCACCTTTTGAGCCCATAAATACAAACCACAATAGGCGTTTTGCATGTGGGTCTCCAGCCATATGTTTCCGTATATTAGAAGTTAATTAATAGATCTTGGTTATCCAAAACTTGCGCGGCTTGTTCTAAAACCTAATTTTCTTGATTCGCTATTATTGTAAACGCGATAGAACTTACCGAATAACTGATAAGATCGACAAGGATTAGATTAAAACATGTTTGATTATGATTATCCTCTATACAGGCCTCCGTCTGAAGCCAAGTCATTAATTTTCCAGGTTACCCTAGGTTGCTCGTTTAACAAGTGTTCATACTGCAACATGTATCGCTCAAAAGAATATTCCGAGAGACCATGGGAAGAGATCAGGTCAGAAATTGATCTTGCCTCAAAGCACATGCCAGACAGTACCAGGATATTTCTTGCAGACGGTGACGCATTGAACCTGTCAACTCAGAAAATGATTCAGATTTTAGATTATCTGCGAGAAAAATTTCCAAACTTTGAGCGCATATCTTGCTATGCCATGCCACAAAACATTCTGAAAAAATCTCTAGAGGATCTCAAAAAATTGCATGCTGCAGGACTGACAATGTTTTACATTGGAATAGAAAGTGGATCAGATACAATTCTCAAAAAAGTCACCAAGGGAGCAACAGGCCAGACAATCATAAAGTCATGCCAAAAAGCAAAAGATGCAGGATATACCATATCATGTATGGTAATTTTGGGCTTGGGCGGGAAGACTTACTCGAGGGATCACATAGAGGAGACTGCCAAAGTGCTAAGCGTCTCTGCACCGCACTATGTTGGAGCCCTGACTCTGCATCTAGAAGACGGTATCCGTGATGAATTTCTGACAAAATTCAAAGAGCCGTTTTTGCCAATTGACGACTCGGAAGCATTAGGGGAACTGGAACTTTTGATATCAAAAATAGATCCAAGTACACAAGTTGTTTTTCGTGCAAATCATGGATCAAATGCTTATCCGATAGGAGGAACTTTTCCACAGGACAAACAGTCCATGCTGCAAAAAATTTCTTATCTAAGAGATCATCCGGAATTATGCCGGCCCGTTGGCCTTAGAGGATTTTAATGGATCCATAGTTTTCACATCATCAGGGAATTCTTACATAATAAAAAAGGACGTCAGAATGCAACACCAGAAGATCTTGGAAAAATGCAGGAAATGGTATCAAGTACCACATTGTCAAAAAAATAATTCTGGCAGAAATTTCAAAAATTGTCATTGTCCAAAAATGGGAAACTTGGTCATTTTTTTGAGGGGTATCCATACCGTATGTAAGTATGGGTCCACAGGGATTTGAACCCTGGATCTTCGCCGTGTAAGGGCGACGTCATAACCGACCTGGACTATGAACCCAAGCAAGCTCCTAATTAAAATAGATTTAAACTTTGAGAATCATCCAAAATAAAAAATAGAGAAATCACATCCAGATAGAATTGAAGATATGGTAGACCTAGTTTTTTTCTCAAGCCCCATAGGGCTTGGACATGCCACGCGCGATGTGGCCATATCGTATAACCTTGATGGAATATCAAAGAGATTTGTGAGTGGCAGAGCTGGCTCTACACTTATTTCACAGAATGGTTTTGATGCTGATGACCTGTACATGCCTCCAGCGTTTCAGGTTGAGAATGGAATACTACGACAACCACTCAAGTGGCTCTTCAAATATTATTCCTACTACAAGGAATGTAAAGAAATTTCATCCGAGATACTCAAGATGTATCATCCAAGAGTTGTTGCAAGTGACGAGGATTTTGCATCGCTAGTAGTGGCTCAGGAGATGGGAATCAAGACCATCTTAGTAACTGACATACTCAAGACAAGTTTTGCAAAAGGCATTGGCTCAATCATTGAAAGACAGATGAACAAGTCAATGAAAAAAATAATTGAAAAATGTGATCTTGTGATTTTGCCAGAAAATGGCAAAAATGAAGGCAACTTATCAAGGGTGGGTCCAATAGTACGAAATACATCACAGTCACGTGAATCATTACGGGAAAAATATGCATTCCATAAAAAAACAATTGTTGTAAGCATAGGTGGAACAGATTCTGGTAGATTTTTGATTGAAAAGATTCTTGAGATATATCCAAAAATTAGCCCCGACTGTGAGATTGTTATTGTGAGTGGTCCTTCATTTAAGATAAATCATAAAGATATTAGAAATTTAGGATTTGTAAATAATTTACATGAAATAATATTTGCGTCAGACTTGGTAGTTTCACTTGCTGGAAAATCTACCATAGATGAATCAAGGCATTACGGAACACCTGGAATATTCATTCCTATAAAAGGTCATTTTGAGCAAGAAGAGAATGCAAGAGAACTTGGATACACATATGGTGATATTTTCAATCTTGACAGGTTGATACGCAAAAAAATTGATGAGAAGAGAAACCCTCAACCTTTTGATGGGTCAAAAAAGGCATCAGATTTGATAAAAAATTTCTTGGCCTAGTTATTTTGTTGAAAAATCAATCAGCACTCTAAAGACAATGTACATGATTTGCACAGTTGGAATTAGTGCGACCATAAAAAATACCCAATACTTTATAGAAGGACCAGAAGAGAGATAACCAAGTTTTGGAAAATCTAGTCATTTCAAAATTTGGCGGCAGTGCAGTGGGCGTTGATGGCATACTGATACCCACCATAATCAAAAGGATTAACGAGTTGAAAAAAAATTCCAAGGTAATCACGGTCTTTTCTGCTCCTCTTACAGTATACAATGAAAAACAAAGATCTCTTACAGATATTGCGCTTGAGATTGGGCGTAGAGCAGAAAGAGGAGAAAAACCAGATACAGAAATTCTGAGAAAACCATATCAAAAAATTGTTCAAACGATAGACAGGACACTGCAAGAGGATTGTAACAAAACCATCGATCTTTTTCTTGAAAAAGCTAGAACTGTTTTGTCAGAAACTCTACAAAAAAGAGAGTTTGCCAATGAAACCAGGGCAAGGTTGCTTGCATATTCTGGAGAAATTTTAATGTCTCACGTAATGAACCATGTCCTGAAAAGTTCTGGCATAAAATCCGAAGTCATTCCATTTGACATATGGCCCATAATCACAGATAATAACTTGGAATCGGCAAACTTTCTTGCCTCCGAGTCATCAGAAAGAATGGAAGAAGTGGAAGAGTTGCTGGAAAAAAACGATGTCTTGTCAATAGGAGGATTTATCGGAAAGACGGTAGATGGGATAGAAACAACTTATGAGAGAGGAGGCTCTGATAGAACTGCAGCTGATCTTGGAATTCTTTTTAACAAAAAATACAACACCAGAATAGACTTTGAAAAAGATAGTGCGGTACTGTCCGCAGATCCACGACTAGTCAAGGAAGAACTGGAAAGCATCACCAGCCTCTCATACAACGAGGCAAGAATTGCAGGGATGTTTGGAATGAAGATTCTTGATCCGATTGCAATAAAGGAGATTGTAGAAAATGGCGTAGAGATACCAATAATAATTACTGATATGGGCAAGCCTGAAAACATTACAACAATTGAACGAAAACCCAGTGAAAAAAACGGCCATCCACTCAAGATAGTCACTGGAAAGAAAAATTGTTCCATCGTTAGAATTGAGAAAGATGCATCTGAAAGATTGTTCCATTCACTTGACAGGGACAAGAGATACAGTGAGTTTGTAGTCTTGTCTCCATTTACAAAAGATGACATAGAGTTTACCAGGATATTATTTCTAGACGGTGATTATGTCAAGCGCAACGAAAGATATATTCTGGGATTTGATTCTTTGGCATCGATAACTTACAACAGGGGCGTTATCACCTTGATTGGAGACGAGATGTGGCGTGTGCAACAGGTTGCATCAAAGGCAAGCTCTAGAATAGGCGAGGCAGGCTTGAACATATTAAACATGGATGCCCAGGAGGAAACATCTCGAATCATCATAGTGATTGAAGATAGTGGAGATAGCATAGAGAAAGCAATCAGGACAGTCCACGCCGAGAGATCGAAAATAAAGTTTGTTTAACAAAAAATAATACCAGCGAGATAATTTTTATTTTATAAAATTACAACGGCTGTTCTACTTTTTTCTTTTTCTGCGAGTGGCACGCTGGTCTGCCTTGCGCTTGTGTTTTCCTGTCTTTCTAGCAACCATATCTAGTTTTCAGACAAATGTACCATGATTTTTATCTTTGGTATGAGAAAATTTTAGAACATTTGACCCCTACAAGCCTATACCTGTAGGATGTCAAAGTGGGTTTATTCTTGGGCCTCTTTATCTAGAATTAGCCCGGCGTTACCCATAACACGCACTACGTTGTATACGATCAGGAAATATTTAGAGATGATCTATATAGATCACGTATAGGCACCATTGATTGCCCAGAGCACAAGGGCAACACCAATCAACGCATACCACTTGAAGTTGCGTTTATCAAGAAACACATTCTTTGGATTAGGCTGCCCTTCTGTAGCCATGCGAATTTTTCTCATCTCAAATCCATTTCCCACAATACCAATTACAAACAAGACAACAGAAACAAGTGAGAGTACAGGCTGTGGCATAATGGAAGGTTATGGATTTCTGTGATTTAAAGACAACAGTTCCTCCAGATATCGATATTTTGTGATTTTTATTATTCTTTAAATTACCAGAGTTCCATCCCACGGTATGAAAGAGCAGGGCAAGATTTGGATGAATGGAAAACTTGTTGCATACAAGAATGCAAAGGTCCATGTCCTGACACATGCTTTGCACTATTCAACCGCAATATTTGAGGGAATTAGGTGTTATAATACTCCAAGGGGACCAATGATCTTCAGATTACCTGAACATGTAGAAAGATTATTCAAGTCTGCAAAAATGTATTCAATGAAAATGCCCTATTCTAAAAAAGAGATCTCTGATGGAATAATCAAGACAGTAAATGCAAACAAACTCAAGGAATGCTACATCAGGCCTATTGCATATTATGGCCACGGAGTAATGGGCCTTACACCAACTCCAAACAAGGTGGAAGTTGCAATAGCCTGTTGGGAGTGGAATACTGGTGAATCCAGTGCAGGAAAGATACATGGAGCAAGATGTAAAGTATCAAGCTGGCTTAGAATAGATTCCAGGTCACAACCAATGCAGGCAAAAGCTGCATCAAATTATGCAAACGCTGCACTAGCTAGGGTAGAAGCCCTAAGAGATGGCTATGATGAGGCAATCATGTTGAATTATCATGGAAAAGTATCAGAAGGAAGTGCAGAAAATATTTTCATTGTAAACAAGGGCGAGATATCAACGCCTCCACTAAATGCCGGCATACTAGATGGAATAACAAGGGACAGTGTAATCAAGATAGCAAGACAAGAGGGACTTGTAATTACTGAAAGAGAAATAGACAGAGAGGACTTGTACATAGCAGACGAGGTCTTTATGACAGGTACTGCGGCTGAGGTAAAATCTGTGTCAGAAATTGATAATGTTACCATTGGAGACGGCAAAGTAGGAGATATAACCCGAAAATTGCAACATGCCTTTTATGAGGCATCAAGAGGAAAAGATGAGCGATTCTCAGAGTGGTTTACTCCAGTCCAGTGACACCAAAAAAAGATTCAAGTATGACAGACGGACAAATAAGACATCATGGTACTGTCAATGGTAGATCAGCACAAGCCAAAGTGCTACCTGTGCAGCAATGTGTTTGAGAATCTTGAAGAGTTGAGAAAACACCAAGAAATTGCGCACAAGGAATTTGTCGAATTCCACCAGGATACAAACAGTCATTCTTCTGCACCTGGGGATGTAACCATCTTTTAGATGAAATATCATGGAATGCAATAAGACTGCCACCAACCCAATCTGCTGGTTTTGCAGAAAAGGCCGCCATGGTGAATGCATGAAAAAAATTCCCACCGATGCCAGGTCAGATGGCCCACATGACTGTACATTTGACACAAAACTTGTAGACTGTCAGTGTACACATTAAATTTAGAAAAATGCATGAAGATCTGAATATATCTTTCTAGGCTTTGGCGGTTTTATTTGATACTGGACATAGTTTCTATATCTTCTTCAAGTTCTTTAACCAAACCTTTCCACCATTGTTCAAATTTTTCCATGTCTTTGCAAGACTCCCAGAACCCGCTTTATAGATCTGTCGATCTTTTGATCAGCGAATGTCATTGTTTGTTATAATTATTGAAAAACTAAAACATGATAGATTTGGGTTTTGAAACTAGAGAACAGTTGCAAGTTGTTGGAAATAATTTATTGGTAGGAAAAAAATAGTTTTTTGTTAGCAACATTTACAAGAATTTAGAATCAGCGGCTCTAGCGGTTTTCCTGTGTTCAGCTACAGGAATCTTTTCTTGATTCATGCTTAATAGTATAAAGTTCTGAGCTTTATACTTTGCTATTATAGGTTCTGTCGAGTTGACTGGTGATAAACAAACGATAAATAACATCAAAACACAACTATGCAGGGCATCATTGTCAACCAAATGTATAAAACAGTCATATCAATCACAACCTCAACTTTTGTCCATGATGGAAACATTCAGGCAAATGGTAAATGACTGTATAAGAATTGGAATAGCAAACAATTGTTCAACCATGAAAAGACTATCAGTGTTATCATACAAGGAACTGGGCAATTACAAAATACTATCATACTACAAATTAACTGCAATATCTCAGGCAGCAGGAAGGCTTACACAAATGAAAAAAGACATGAAAAAAGGAAGAACACCAAAATCTCCATATGTGTCAAAACCATATCTTGTTTCATGTTATGGTTTCAAGATAACAGGCATGTTGCTCTCGTTTCCAATCTCAAACGGTGACAAGTTCTTGGTCAAACTAAACGAGTATACTGTATCTCAATTAACTGAGGGTTGGGCACAATTCCAAGGCATATTTTGATCATGTTCCAAAATTAATTTAATGGAAAATGCTTTGGATCTCCTTGCCAGATATTCATTGTCAAGATGCATATCAAGAAAGAAATCCTCAGCAAGATTCAATCAGAATCCTTCCTTATTGGCATTTTGCATTTGATAGGTTTGCTATCTTTGTATGATGATATTGACAAAAGGGGAAGACCATATGTGTATTCTACTTGTACAATGATTCGCTGCTACATTGTGCGAATATGGTTTAGAATTCCATCAAACAATTGCCTGCATCATTATTTTTCTGTAACACACAACAAGAAAATAATGAGATCATGTGGATTGTACACATTACCAGACAGAAGAACATTTGACCGAAGATTCAAGGTTATGCCGGTCCAGAACATCATTGGTATCATGGGAAGAAGATTTGTGTCAGAAAAAATTGCTGATTCTACCATAACATCCATTGATAGTTCCATGATACGTGCAAAAAATGGTCATGTTTGGCATCGCAAGCATATGATATCAGGACATCTTCCACGATCCGGAATTGATACTGATGCCAAATGGGGATTCTCTGGAACACGTGGATGGATATTTGGATACAAATTACACATGACATGCAGTACTGGAAAACTAATAGTTCCACTGTCTGCTGGCATAACAACTGCAAACATACAAGATAATCAAGAGTATCAAAATCTTGTAGAATATCTTCCTGATATGCGATATATTGTTGCTGACAAGGGGTATGATGATCATGAGCTGTACGAGTATACAAGACAGAGAGGTGCAAGGTTAGTTTGTCCGGTACGAAGGTACAGGCATACAAGAGGTGAAAGACTGGAATTGATTTTATTTTACAAATCCAAAAAAGGTCGGAAGATACATCATAGTAGAAGTGTATCTATTGAACCATTGTTTGGTAGCATCAAGGAAACATTTGGGATATCAACATCTCCTGTATCTGGATACAACAACGTATCATCATATTTACTTATGTGCGTCTTTGTGTATCAGGTTGTCATATACTACAATTGTATTCTGGGAAATAATCCACGATCCATCCGATTGATGCTTGGTAATTAGAATATTTTATGAAATGTTTATGCCCAAGTCTCAATTAACTAGTGTAGAACCAAGATCATTTGTGATAACACCAAACTCTGTCTCAATCTCAGTCAGAAAAGAGATAACACAAATCATTCCAGAAAACGTAATCGGAATTGACAGAAACCTGAGAAACATAACAACATTTGACGGAGAAAAATCCATAATGTACAAGACCAACAAGTTACTGTCAATAAAGGAAAACACCTCACATGTCATGTCATCATTCAAAAGATTTGATGTACGAGTAAAGAAACATTTTCAGCAGAGGTTGGGCAATCGAAGGTCACGACGCATACAACAATATCTCCACAAAATATCAAAAGATATTGTATCAAGGGCAGTGGATACAAAATCAATGATTGTGCTGGAAGATCTAAAAGGAATCCGTAAACTATACAGAAAGGGAAATGGGCAGGGAAACAAGTATCGCAGAAAATTAAACTCATGGTCGTTCTACGAACTGCAAAGGCAGATACAATACAAGGCAGAATGGGAAGGAATTCCTGTTGGTTTCATAGATCCTAAACGCACAAGCCAACTCTGTCCAACATGCGGAGATAGACTCCAAGAGGACAGGTTTCAACTTCGAAAATTATTGTGCATTAATTGTAAGAGAACGATGGACAGGGATGTAATTGCATCCATGAACATATCTTACAAGGGGTGGAGTAGGTTTTGCCATCCCAGAGGGCTTTCAGAAGAAGCAGTGAACGGGAACGTGGGCACGCCACTAATCCTGAGAGTGGATGGAAGCAAGTTGGTTGTAGGGAAGAAATGATGCCCAAATTATTTATCACCCGTCAACTCGACAGAACCCTATTATAATGAAATTTTCAGAATTTCAGATTTTTCTGTGTGTGAATTTGATTTGTGTAAAATCAATGAAAAGGGCATTTGGAAAAAGACAAGAAAGATGAAATTAACACATTATCATATACAACCAGCTTGGCATAAAGATAGTAGAACCATCCATTTCAAGATGGTCTTTGGTCAAGACTAATGACATTGGAACTTTGAAATTCTCTTTAAACGAATTCAAACCTCTCAAGTCAGATTCTTGTATCTGTTCTCTGTATTTTACCTCTATAGGTAATGGTTTTTGTAACAAGTCTAGAATAATATCAACTTCATATTTTTCTCTCCAATAGAATAATGGTGGTGAATAGTTTTGTTCCAGATTAAATTTCAATCTTTTGGTATGATCGGCAATAACAGTTTCAATCATTTTCCCCACCTCTGTACTATCTGTCAATATTTGGTCATCTAATGCTGAAGCGGCCATATTTCTTATTCCTATGTCGTTGACATACACTTTCTTTTCCTTTCGTATTCGCTTGACTCTGCTTTTAGAATAGAACTCTGATTCAGATATGAGATAAACAGTTTTTAGTAGGTAAAGATATGTATTGAGAGTTTCTCTCTTAAGATCAAGATTCTTGGCTATGTTTGTATGATTGATTATCTGGGACGATTCCTTTGCCAATATGGATACAAGGTTTTCCAGTGCTACAGGATCTCTTATTTTTCCAGTACGCATGATGTCTTTGTATAAAGTAAGATGAAGATAATTTCGAAGATTTTCTGCACATAGTGCCATATTATCAATAAATGCGATTTCTGGGTAACCACCTTTGATTACATATTGATTCAGATAAACCATCATTTTGTCTTTGAATGGAGAGAAGAGTTTCGAAGCTACTGTACATGCTTTATAGAATGGTTTTGCTTTATTTTGTATTATGGAATGTTTCAATGCCCTACGCATTTCTAAATTAGTTGCATTTGTTAGCTCACCGAGTTTATTTTGTTCCTTTAGTCGTATGTATTCTAGGAATTTCATAGGAAGTACAGTCTGAGGTTTTATTCTTCCAACTAGACTTTCAGAAGTTCCTTGCAATATGTTCATGCTAGATGATCCTGATATGATGAATTTTATTTTGTATCCAAGATCATACCATCGCTTCAATATGATTTCCCAATCTTGTACTGTTTGTATTTCATCTAAGAAAAAATATACTCGTTGTTTTAATTCATCCAAAGGAATTTTGATAATATTTAATGCATAGATCTCAAATATTTTATTGAGATTTTGCAATGTTATTTTTAGATATTGATCATCTAATGAGAGAAAGAAAACATTTTGAGGTTTATTGTTAGATAGTAATTTTTCAATTAATTGATAAAGCATTGTGGTTTTTCCAACCTGCCTTGCTCCAATCACGGCTGTTATTTTGTTATTCTCTAATTCTTGTTCAAGATAAAAGTAATCACTTTGTTTGAATTTTTTTAATTTGATGTCTGGAATAGGTTTATCCATCCACCACGGATTATGCTGATAGAGAATCCTGAGAATTTCTGGCTCAGAAGATAGATCTTTTTCTGTGATTTTGGTTCTTTTACGCGTCATAATCATCTAATCATGTAGTCTCATATATATGTGTCCGTTATAATGGACACATTAATGGAATATGACATACATTACATCAGACAGACAACTTGCAACAGCCACTTGCAGGATTACTGGCTGAATATATTCCAGATTCCCGTTCACTGCTTCTTCTGAAAGCCCTCTGGGATGGCAAAACCTACTCCACCCCTTGTAAGATATGTTCATGGATGCAATTACATCCCTGTCCATCGTTCTCTTACAATTAATGCACGATAATTTTCGAAGTTGAAACCTGTCCTCTTGGAGTCTACCTCCGCATGTTGGACAGAGTTGGCTTGTGCGTTTAGGATCTATGAAACCAACAGGAATTCCTTCCCATTCTGCCTTGTATTGTATCTGCCTTTGCAGTTCATAGAACGACCACGAGTTTAATCTTCTTCTGTATTTTGTTCCCTGACCGTTGGCCTTTGTGATATAATTTTCTGATTCCTTTTAGATCTTCTAGTACGATAATACTTTTTGATGATGGCTCTAATGGGATCCGCTACCATAAAGTTCATTCTAGGTTCCGCTAGACATTTTTCAAGGATAAATGTGCCAGAATTCGTATTTATAGCTAGAATACCAATAATAAGAAGTTAGTACTAGTTAGTACATGCAGAAGGCAGAAAAGAAAAGACCTGTAATTGATGCAAATGGATACGAGCTTTCGAAAAAGGCTATCAAAAAACTGCCAAAAAGTGAATTAAGTCCAGATCTAGACGAAACTATTAAGAGAATCTTGGAAGGTAAAGAAAAACTTTCCAGATATACTTTTGATGAATATATAGAACATGTAGATAAGATTCTTGAAGAATAAACTTGCGTTTTGTTGATGTATCAGAAAAAACAAAAAAGAAGCTAAAAAAATTCAGATCCGATAAGGCCATAATAGAAGGTTTTTTGCGAGCATTAAAAGAGATAAAAACTGTACCAGACCCTACTACGATAGGAGAACGCAAACATGGATTGTATGCTAACTGTTATGGTATACATCTAACAAAAAATCATAGTTTAGTTTACATGTATATTCCAAAAGAGGATATTGTCATACTGGTAGACTTGGACGATCACAAGAATCTCTATGGCAGAGACAACAGGAGCTAATTAATTACAACCGGAGTTAGGAATTCAAAATTCAGCGGGTCTAGTGGGATCCGCAACCATAAAGTTCATTCTAGGTTCCATCCATCTCTCATTTGTAGCTCTATTCCCTCCCTAAATCATATTCATACCACGAATAGTAATAATAAGAAGTTAGTACTAGTTAGTACATGCAGTCTTCTACAAAGAAACCAAAAGAGATGCCCGAACTCTCTCCTGAGATCGAGGAGAAGGTAAGTAGAATCGAATCTGGAAGAATTACCGGCAAAAAGTATACACCAGAAGAATACATAAAACATATTGACGAAGTATTAAAAGATTAAATCTTGTGGTCAGTTCAACCTGTTGATGATACTCTAGATAAGAAGCTTAAGAAGTTCAAAAGTAACCAACCGCTAATCAAGAACTATAAACTATTTATCGAGGAATTGAAAACTGCTGACGATCCACGATTTTTGGGAGAACTCAAGCATGGTAGGTTTCAAAATTGTTTTGGGAAACATCTCACAAAGTCTCATAGTTTAATCTATTATGTTGACACTCAAAAACAGACAGTCTAACTAATTGACTTGGATGACCACAAAAATCTCCACGGGAGAGATAACAGAAGTTAATCTCAGTCATAACAGGATTTGAAACCACAGTGAAGGCTTGTCTAGTGGGATTCAGTACGTATAGTTCATTTCAGGTTCCAGCCACGAGCAGATCGGTAGGAAATCTGTGACAGATTGCATATTTAAATCACGAATACCAATAATAAGAAGTTAGTACTAGTTAACATATGCAGAAGGCAGGAAGGAAAAGGCCTGTAATGGACGAAAACGGACGTGAACTTTCAAAAAAAATTATAAAAAAATTGCCAAAAACTGAGTTGTCGCCAAAAGTAGAAAAGGTATTAGACGACATAGCGACTGGAAAAGAAAAATTGGTCAGATATGACAATTTCGATGAATATATCAAGCATGTCAAACAAGTTTTAGAAGAATAAGCTTGCACAAGGTAGAAGCACGGGACGGCACGATAGATAAAAAATTGAGGAAATTCAGATCTGATAAAGCTGTAATTGATGGATATTTTCGAATTTTGGAAGAATTGAAAATGGCACAGGATCCAAGATCCATTGGCGAACGAAAACATGGCGTGTTAAGAAATTGTTATGCTATCCACCTTACTAAAAATCACAGCTTGCTTTACACTTACTATCCTGACCAAAATTTGGTGAAGCTGATTGACTTGGACGACCACAAGAATCTTTATGGCAGAGACAACAGAAGTTAATCCAATCCGTGAGATTTGAGAAAATTGAAATCAGGCGGGTCTAGTGGGATTTGAACCCACGACATAGGGATATCTCTGAAAGATCATAAGAGTCCCTCGCTCTACCTGGCTGAGCCATAGACCCGGTAAAGAAGCTCACGCAAAGCTCGTTATTTAAACTGAGTCAAAAAGAAAATGATTTTAGTTTTTTACTTGTTCTACTTGAGAGTATTTCTCTAGTATTTTTGTAAGTACAGTAGAGACTGGAGCATTGTTCATTTTTTCTTTTTCTGCCAAGAGTTTTCTGTATGCATCAAGTGTGATATACACAGGAATTGAGCCGTTGCCTTCCAACAGACCTCGTACTCTGTATAGAGCAGTTTCCATTCCCTTTTCTGCTATCTTTGCAAACTTTGCCTTGTCCATAATTGCACCCAATGGGCCAAATGGCATGTCATATTTTACAGTCATGGTAACTCGTGTTTCTTTTTCACCGAGTTCCTGAAAATCAACTGCAATTTCCCATTTCTTAAATGGTCCTTTGATCATTTTAGCAGCAACCTTTCTTTCTGGAATGAATTCAGTTGTTTCACAATCCCACTCTAGTCTCTTACCATCAAAGTCACCAATTACTCTAAATGTTGTACCTACTCCCATCCCTGCCTTTACGTCCATAGGAACTACTGTCATTCCCACTCTCTCTTCGCTCTCTATGAATTGATCAGAAATGTGTTCAGGTCTTGCAAAGTACGTGAAAACATTCAAAGTTTTTTCTTTGATGTCAATTGTCTTGCTAACTGTAGTCATCATTTGCAATTTTCTTCGAACTTGATTTAAAGCTTTTGTTAATTTTCACAGATCGAGCGTCGTAACAGTATATTAAAGAAATAATGGTTATAGGTATAACGTTGACCAAGATTCATCTGCTGGCTTTGTTGCCTATTATTTTTTTGATGTTTCCAACAGTAAATTATGCCAGTGCCCACAACAATCTAAACTCTGACGATCAGACAATAGGCAACTATGAAGTCCAGGTAGCCACCGACCCAGAGATACCAGAAGCTAACCATCCATTCAAGTTGAGTTTCAGGGTATTAAATCACCAGTCAGCTTCAGACATCTGGAATTCGTTTAACACTCAGATTAGTGAGGTAAGCGGTTTTAGGATGGGCGTGAGGATCTATTACAACGATCAACTTGTAGGAACAATTCCAGTGCAAAGTTTCAGCAAGGGAGAATGGTCAACAGAATATACATTTCATGAAACAGGAAATCATGTAGTTGATGTCGACCTATATGATGTTGGTCCAAATGGTAAGACTCTGACGTTTACATACAACATTACCGTTCTCAACGTATTTGGCAACATATTTCCATACATCATATCATCAGGCGGAATTGCATTTATTGTAATAGTTGTGTGGGCATGGATCACAAGAAAAAAAGTAAAACCTAAGCACTAGTCTCAATCTTTTGGCCGCGTGCAATCCTGAATGCAAACAATACAGTAAGCAATGTCATTGCAAAAAGCAAGATTCCAACACCATTATGGATTGCAACTATCACAGCATGAAGTTTTGTATCAATCACTATGGCTCCAAGAGCTATCTGTGTTACTGCAAATATTCCTGCAAGAGTAGCAGTGGTCTTGAGTTTCTTGTGCGAACCTCTTGTCTTCCATGCACCTACTGCAGTTGCAACTATCAAGACTCCTGTTGTAGCTGCAATGAATCTGTGTATCCATTCTGTTAGAAATTCTGCAGAGGGAAGAATGCCACTTGGACAGAGAGGCCATTCTGGACATGTCAGCCCTTGTCCACTTGCTTGAAGATATCCACCAATGAACATTAGTGAATACAAGATTACAAGGGAAGCAAGTGCTAGATACTTGAAGTACATTATTACTCTACTATGAATTTAGCATCCATTCCAAGTGCTGCATGTCCAGGAACGGTACAGATATAGTGATAAGTTCCCGGTGCACCTGCTACAAATGTAACATCACCGCTTTGACCAGGCTTTAATGGATTGTCAGGCGTTCCAAATGCAGAATCCCACAATACGCTTGATGGATCGTTTGGATCGGTTACAACTCCAAATGCATGAAATGACTTGCTATCATTTTTCACATGGATTGTTACAGTATCACCCGATTTTACTTTTATATCTGGATTGGTACCCGCTTGTCCTGGCAATGCATCAAATGCATATTGCTTAAAGTCTGCACTCATAACAAAACTCACTGTAAATTCTACCTTGTTTCCAGTTGGTTTTACTGCAGCACCAGAGGGGGCAGCAGTACCTGCTGCTACTATTATCTTACCTTCCATTCCTAATTCTCTGTGCCCAGGTACTGCACAAATGTAATAATATGTACCAGCTTGGGATGGAACAAATGATACTTTACCAGATGAACCCGGTTTCATGGGGTCGTCAGCTGTTCCAATTGTTGTCCCGTCAATAGCAGGACCTGGTCCGCTAGTAGAAGTAGTTATTGCAAATGCATGAAATGATTTGCCGGCGTTCTTCACATCAAATTCAATTTTATCACCTACATTGGCATTAATTGTTGGATTATGATTAGGATCAGATAATGACACAGTGTTAAAGGCATACACCTTGAAGTCTGGAGACTCTACAAATGACAAGTTCACGTTGATGGTTTTACCTGTCACTTGACCTTGACCAGGTGCTGCACTCTTACCTAATGATTCCTGGATCTTTCCGGCAGTTGGAAGATATGAATTCCAATAACCATAATTTAGGAAAAATATAGCTCCACCGATTATCATGATCCCCAACAAGATTGCAAGCATTTTGCCTACTCTAGCAGGGCTTGTTCTAAGTATTGGATCCTCGTGTTCGGTGTGGCTCATGTCAATATCCTACGTGATGCGGGTTCTTGGCCTGATAAGGATAGTAATACTTGCCACCTATACCAAATGGATCGTCCATGTTTGCTTCTTTGCCCTTTGCAGAGTAGTAAATCAAGTTGATCAAGAATGCTACAAAGCTTGCTCCTAGAATCCAAGCACCTATTGTTGCAATCTGGTTAAGCTGTGTCCATGATGTATATTCTGCTGGATAATCATAAATTCTTCTTGGCATTCCTTCAAGTCCAAGCAAGTGTTGTGTAAAGAAGACTTGGACAGAACCCCACAACATTCCTACAAAGTGGATGTTTGCCAGTTTTTCGCTGTACATTCTTCCTGTAATCAGTGGGAACATGTAGTATATCATGCCAACAAAGCCAAAGGCAATTGTACCTGTAAGGAACAAGTGCATGTGTCCTACTACCCAATAAGTTCCATGGCTGATAAAGTCAAGTGGCATTGCAGAGTTGAGCACACCACCAGCACCTGCAGAGAAGAATAGTGCAATTCCACCTACTGCAAATTTCATGGGTGCGGCAAATCTTATTCTACCTCCCCACATGGTGGCAAGGAAATTAAATACGTGCATGCCAGATGCTGGTACTGCAGCTAAAGTTCCGATCATGAATACGACCTTGGTTGTAAAGTCCATACCTGTTGAATACATGTGATGACCCCAAGATGCAAAGCCAATCAGGCCAAGCATTACAAATGCAAACACACCACTGCCCTGACTGTACAGGGGCTTGCGTGAAAACCTCGGAATTATTTCATACATCATTCCTATAGACGGCAACAAGAAAATATACACTTCAGGATGGAATGTAAACCAGAACAAGTGCAAATATGCAATTGGATCTCCTCCAGCTGTTGGATTGAAGAATCCAGATACACCCAGTCTGTCTGTAAGCAACATGATAAGCGCTGCAGCATAAGACGGCATGGCAACAAGTGTCATTAAAGATACAGTCATCATTGACCATGCAAAGAGCGGTACCCTGCGCAATGGCAAGTCCGGATGCTTACATTTGAGAATTGTAACTATGAAATTAATTGAAGACAAAATTGACGAGATGCCAAGAATCTTGAGACCAAATATCATCATGTCTGCTGCAGGTCCAGGTGCTCGAATAACTGAATATGGTGCGTATGATACCCACGAGGTATCTGAGAATCCAAGCCATAGTAATGCACCACCGATTGGATTCATCCAAAATGCTATTGCATTTAATTTTGGATATGCCATGTCTTTGTATCGTACCATGAGTGGAACTAGATAGTTACCAACTCCGTTAGCAACTGGAAGTGCAAACAAGAATAACATTGTGAGACCGTGAACTGTGAATATTCTGTTAAATGTTACAGAATCAGAAATCAGGACATTTTGACCTGGGAAGAACAAGTGTGTCCTTATCATCATTGCCAAGACTCCTGCCATGAACAAGAATGCAAGGCCTGTAATGGTATACAACAAACCCACATCAGTGTGGTGGGTTGAGAACATTATTTGCCAGACTGGACGTGGCTTCTTTAGTTCTAGTACCATGTCAATTCCCCTGTTTCATTTGATATATGAGTAAATAAAACGTTTTTGATGATTTTCAAGGCTTGTTATCCTCCACTATTAATGAACCCCTCATATTGTAATGCAACAAGCCACAATATTCTCTGCACTGAATTGGGAATTCTCCTGTTTGATCTGGTGCAAACCATGCGTGGTTTACATGACCAGGCACTGCATCTTCAAAGACCACCCAGTCCGGGATATTAAAAGAGTGCATTACATCTTTTGAATAAATCTCAAATTTATACGCGTGCCCTTTCTTTAGGTGTAATGTGCTTATTTCCTTTGTTCCATCAGCATGCTCAAAGCTCCAGAACCACTGCTGAGCTATAACCTTGATTGTTTCAGCATCTGCAGGAACCTCTTCTATCTCTTTTTGTACAATCCAAGAATCAACACCAACGTAAACTAGAATTGCAATTACTACACCAACAAATACCCATTCTGCTGTATCATGACCCATCTCTAATGGCTCTCCTTTTCATAGTTACCAGCTGTTGGATCATCTAATTTCTCCCATCTGGTAGGATTCTTGTTCTTTGGATGTGACTCACGAAATCTCCAGACAAGCCAGATCAGAGTACCTGATACCACTGCACCTACTGTAAAGGCGGCAGTTGTCATTCTAAAGAACTCATTCCACACCTCAGCCCTTAGGTTGATGTATTGCTTTGCAGACTTGTCTGTACCTAGTTGAGCATTTACAAAGTGAATCTGTGGAACAAGCACTAGTGCGATTAATGCAATAATTGAAACAGCAATGACTTTCTTCATTTGCTATTTTGACGTGGATTTAATTTTCTATTTAAGCGTTTTGTAGATTGTCAGTGATCTATGCTTGCTTTTTATTTTGAAGAAAAACTTTGGAATTTCGATCAAGCAGGTTTTTGTGGTAAGGATACATGGTAGAAAAATCAGTTTGTGAAATTTCACCATTTATAACCAAAACTGCACCAATGTGAACTCAGCATGGTACGTGTGTTCTATGGATACACAATTGCTTGGCAATTTTGCCATGGCATTTGAATCATTGTTAAAGGGTTTTGACCAAGTATCAGATAGTCTGATAAACAAGCAGGATTTGTCCCGTATCAGATGTACTAGTTGTGTGTCATGTAAAATGACAAACCCTGGATAGCGGTTTAGCATTGAATAGTTTCCTGACCTGTAAATATTCCAGTTGTTACAGTCAATGTCATATTCGTATCTTGAATTGTCACACTTTCAGTCAAACCCGTTTCCAATTGCTGAATCTGAATAACCATGACCACGTATTAGAGTAATGATACCATGTCATAGTTTGTCCGGACTTGGGCATAAAGTGCATCAGGATACAAAAATATCACATCGGGATGACTGGTTATTGCATCGAATTCTTTTTTTGTTACATATTCATTGTGCAAACTATTAACCCATCTTGTACTGTTTTAGGATATTAGGATTCTTGTCAACGTCGTGGTCTTTTACATATGAATAATTTAGTTTGAGAACCCATGCGCCAATAATGCTTGAAGACTGGAACCGTTTACACTTGTTGGTATTGGTACTGTGAGACAACTTGAATCACAATTTTTGCGGTAATAGTCATAGAAATCTCCCTCTTCATATGCTGCCTGAATAAAACTTGGATAGATGAACACTGTACCATGTGTGAAGCCTTTGCAACCTCCAGGTCCTTGTATATGTTTTGTAATTCATGTTTTCTCGGGATTGAAAATGACAAGAAATTTCCGTTTTGATCCAAGTGTCTTACAACATCAAACAAGAGGGACCGGAAATTTGTATAGACTGAACCTTGTCTTCTTTTGTAGAATTTATTTCTATGAAATTATTTGTAATAGAAAATTATGCATGATTACCAGGTTGCGTTTCTGTATATGCATCACATGAAAAAATGAAAAGAATTGCAAACACGACACATGGTAAAAGAGACATTTTGAAAATCCCGTACAAGACAATTTGTGCAAAGTTATTTGTCTTGGATGAATGCATGATACGTACGAACTAATTTTTTGAAAATTTATTCAATCATACCCGAAACTAGATACCTTAACTGCCGTTAGGTATTTTTCTAAGATAAAAAGGAAAAAGAGGGAAAGTTAGTTTTGGTTTAGACTAGTCTATGCTACGTTGATTGTAGTTGTCAAAGGCGGCGACAATGCGTTTGGATTGTCAATGCTCTGCCATACAAAGATTTGAGCTGTGTATGTACCAGAAGCAGTTGGAGTCCAAGATTGTGCCGGATTGAGCGATTGACCTGCAGTCAATGTACCTGTGATCCAGGAGAGTGATACTGTCACACCGTTAGCATCTTGTATTTGTACCAAGTATGCAAATGGCTGATCTTTGCTCTGGCCGTTTGCCAAGTCAGCAGTAACTTGTACTTGCTGGCCTGTCTTTACTGCACCAGTGATTGCATTGCCAAACGAGTCAACGATTCTTGGGTTTGATGCCGGTGCTCTTTCAAGCGGTGGCACAACTGTTCCAATGAATGTTGTCGAGGTCAATCTCAATTGATCAGCTGAGGTGTATGGCGGAGGCAATGTTCTATCATTGTATTCGCCTGTAACTGTATCGCCTTCAGCAACGTGGAGTCTGTTTCCAGAGGACTGGAAGTTTGTAGTAAAGTACACTGTACCTTGGAAGATACCTGTTGCTTCACCTGTCTCTGTCATGGTAAGTTTGATACCACCAGAATCAGAGTCAGACCATACGTTGGTGTCGAACTTGTCGACTGCCTTTGGATTAAGGTTCATGTCTGGGTCTACTATCTGCAATACTCCCTGGCCGTTGGCTGGGTAGCTTGCCTGCAACCACTTGATTTCTCCAATGTTCCATCGGATGAGTGCTGAACCAGTAACTGTTTGATCTCTTGTGAATTCAAACGATACTGATACACCGTCCTGTTCTTCAGAAGGTAGGAAACCGTCTGTTGGACCTGTTCCTGATGGACCTGCACCTGTTGGGTTCAAGCCATTACCGTCAACACCGCTGGTACCTTTTACATTCGCGTTACCAGTGAGTATGACGTAACCTGTGAAGATACCTGTATCGACTCCAGTCTCGACCAACTTGTAGTTGGAGATGCTGTTTCCTCTGGTTGAAACGCTGACTTTGTCACCGTTTGTTGAACCAATGGTGTCGATAAGGTTTGGATCAAAGTTGTGATCTGGTGCGACTACGGTTATGTAGACACGGTCAGTCCAGGTGTACACCTTCTGATCGAGTTCAACTGTTGCACCAAAGTTGGATGTGTAAATAGTAAGATCTATGTCTTGGCTATTTGCACCTACTACCTTGGAACCTGCTGGACCCCAGTCAGTGTATTCTAGAGTGATCTGTTCTCCTCTCTCAAGTAAGTTATTGTTCAATTGTTTTGGAACTTTAATTACTGATTGGAAGATACCTGTGTCCTTACCTGTCTCCACAAATGTAGCTGGCTTGGCATCAAATGATGATGACTGTTTACCAAGTAGACCCATTGTGCCCTTGAAGGCATGTGAGTCCCATTCGATTACATCTAGTGGGATGGTTTCAGCAGTCTGTGAATCAAGGTTCAAGTCTGGTTCCACGAGTGTGAGAATCATGTCTGAACCGATGATGTATACGGACTTGTCTGATTGTAGTACACCGTTTCGTAAGTCAAATGTGGAAGAGTCTGTGACAGTTTGTGTATTACCAGAAGCATCGTTCAAGTCTGTGTAGGTTACGGTGAGAACATCACCTTGTCTTACACAGTAGAATCCTGCTGTGCTAGTAGTTGTAGATCCGTGTGGGGTATGGAATCTGTTCCCTTCAGCAGTACCAGTAGTTCCATCTGTTGGAGTCCATACTGTTTCTGTTTTTGGACAGTCCGTACCTTGAGGACCATCAGTATATCTGATTGGCAAGTCTGCTTGGAAGATTCCTGCATCTGGAGCAATCTCGACCATTGGGCCAAGATCTCTCACAGGACCCCATGTTGCATCAGTTTTACCTGTTGCGATAGCCGGAAGGGCTGTACCGTTCAGGTTAACGATTGTACCTGGGAATACTGCTGGACCTCCAGCTGTTGCCAATAATAGTGATGAGCTCTGTCTTGTGATCTGTACAGCTACTGGGCCGTGGTTAACATCATTGACACCTAGTGCAATCTTATCAGTACCAACTGGCGATGTGTTAAAGTCCTGATCATTTACTCTGATATGGATTATAACATCACCGTTTGACAGAGTGTTGGCAGTGGTTAGACCATTGCCGGTTAGATCTCTGTGCATTGGGAATACACCTGATTCACTGGTTACAGACTTGGTTGTAGCTGGGAAGTCACCTGTAGTACCGGCAGCATTTTGTATGCTGCCAAATGGTACTGGGTATACTGCCTTGTCCAACTTGACTGAACCTGTGTTGCCTCTTATGCCAGAGTTATCTGAAACCTCTACGAGTTTGCCAGAGTTGTCTCTAAAGTCAACATAGTTGACCTTGATGTTCTGACCTACTGAGGAGATTATAGTACCTGATTGGCACAATTGGTCTGGAATTTCAAAGGTACCAGTAAAGATACCTGTTGCTGGACCAGTCTCAACTAGTGAGAAACCAGTGGCGGACAAGCTTGTTGCAAATCCGCCAGTGGTACCAGTGTTAGAGTCAACAAATGATCCTGTGCTGTTTTTAAAGCACGAACCTGTGTTGTCTGGTGTAAATAGACTGTTAATCTTGCTGTTTGACCATCTAACGTTAGCTTGACCAAATTGTACATCTACAAGTCTTCCAATTGCGCTGCCATCAGAGTACTGTCCTAGATTTGCTTTACCGATTGTATCGGTTGCATTATCTTGTGCAGTCTGTAAGATGGCACCATTTGAATTGGTTGCAGGTGTTACTGCAGTGTAGATATCAATTAGATCGTTGTTAACATTAAGGTCTGGGTCGTTGAGTGAAATTGTCACAGTATCGCCTATCTTGTATGTCTTGCTATCAAATGAAATGACACCAGTGTGAGTTGGGATATCTTGCTGTGCAGATATCTGTGTATTCACACCATCTTGTCCGAGGTCCAAGTATGTGACCTGTGGAGCACGGGCTTCTGCCTGGAGCATGTCTTGGATAGCTGGGAAGAACACGTCATGATCAATTGTTCTTAAATTGGCGTAGGTATTTGGATCAAAGATGTTCAACTGGTTTAGCATTACATACTGGTTTGTACCTGTAAAGACTCCGGTGTTGTCACCTGTCTCTGAAAGTTCATACCTGTAGATGCCGTTGTTGATTCTTTGAGCGCTTTGTGTACCGTCGCCAATTAGACCTACGGAGAAGAAGTCAGCTACAATTGGTTGACCATTAGTATTTAGTTTTGATGATCCTCCACTTACAGTGAAGTTAATCAACAGTCCAATATTAGCAGTCTTTGGTATATTGCTAAACAAGTTTTCGTTTATTATTGATGGATTTGCAATCTTTGTAGTATCTGTACTATTCAGATTGATGAAATCTTTCAATGATGTCGAGTTTGCAATAGAGATTGCCAATGGAGTACCCAATGGATGACCAGTACTGTTAGTCAATGAAGTAGTACTGTATACAAGGTATACACCTACTTTAGATATTGAACCACCAGTTGCACCGTTAATACTAGAGAATGATCTCAAGTCATAATTGAAGAAGTTGAAGCCCTTGAATCCTTCTGCGTTATTTGTACGATTCGTGTTGTGAATCGTCTTTAGCAGGGTATTCATGGTTGTCTTCAAATCGACAAAGAGTGCACTTGTAGAATTGATCTTAGTTGCTGCTCCGCTAGTATGATTTGTGAAGTTGAATATTGGTCTTGCGCTAAATGATTCATCCTCTTGCAAGTTAGTTGCAGTGGCATTTTCACCATGTCCAAAGGTAATTGTTCTTTGACCTGGAATGGTTGTAAATGCCATCTTGACTTTGCCTTCTAAGATTGCAGATTCGGCAGCTGCGCCGCCGCTAGATAAGGTAAATGGAGTTCCAATTACCATTGCTGTGGATCTCTTGTAGGTTGGATCCCAGATGAACATTCGCTCGCTAATCTTGGCGTTCTTGTTATCATCATTGTCAGTTAGAGTTACCGGGATTCTCTGACCAGATGCCCAGGTATTATTCTGAGCAGTCTGTGTCAATGAAGCAAATGAGAAACCGCCTACTATACTTGTAGAGATATCATTGTATCTTACAACTGAAGACTGGCCTCTTATTGTTGGTGAATCTACTGTTACAATGTTTGATTTCTTTCCACCGTCCCATGTACCAAAGACACCAGTATTTACACCACCTTGCTCACTAAGTGTGAGTGGTTGCGAGCCAACACCAATTGAATCAGTTCTGACTGCAGCTGGGGCACCTCTTTGAGTGCCGGTGTAAATGATCTTACCGTTTGCCTGGAAGTCAGTCACTCTGACGCTTTGTGCGGCTGGAGTGTATGTGAGCTTTCCATTGTGGTTGAACATAAAGGTGGTCAAGTTACCGATGAGGTTCTGCATACCGGCTGTGCCGTCTGCATCAACTGCACCGTTTCGGGTAAATGCCTGATAATACAATGTATTATTTGTGCTACTTGTACCCCATGTCCATGAATCATCTTCTGTTGGGTCAATGTTGAGTTGTGGATCGTTTACTTGAACGAAGACTTGAGAGTTTTGTGGATAGGCATTTCTGTCTACAGTAGTAGTGATTAGATTCGATGGAATCCTGTCAAAGGTAAGGTTGACGATTTGGTCGCCACCGCTCTTTTGATAATCAACTGTTACTGCTGATGGAATTGACGAGAAATCATAGAGCTGAATTACTGGCCAGATTTGGCCGTATTCTGTCATTGCCTTGTTGGATCCAAAACCGGATGGGTTACCGTTGAGAGTCTTGTTTTCTCTCACAACATGTTCCATCATCTTTGTAGTCAGTGTGCCAACTGAATCACTACAAGCGCCCAAGTTACTTGTGGTAATTGGAGTGCCTGCAGTGTGATTTGTAGAGCCAAAGCCACCTCTTGCGATGGTGAATCCCTTTGTATCCGAGAAGGATAGTCCACCAAGTGCACCACCTAAGGTGCTGGTTGGGGCACAGAATCCACCAAAGTTGAGGCCTTCACCTGTAATACCCAATTGGGTATTGGAGGCAGCAATTGCCTGATTTCTATCCGCAAAGTACGCATACCAATTTCCGTCTGTGCCTTGAGCCATTCTCAGTCTCTTACCGTTGACGGTTACAACAGGTTCACCATAAGCCTGGTCTAATCTGTTTATATTAGGATCAGCCACGACTACTTGGATTACTTGAGGACCGGCAAAGTAGTTGTTGAATTGAGAATTCTCTGCAGAGACAAACAAGTTTGCGTTTGTTGAAGTTTGTGCTTGTACGTGTGGTAATGCGTTTGGCATTCCAACGACTGCACTACTTGCAACAAGTATTGTTAATAGTGTTAGACTAGTTATTTTTCGTATTGTTTCGTTGTACATAGTTATTGTAATTTTTGACCGGAAATTGATATATAAGCATAATGGACGAATTGTTCATTTTTTTGTGTTGAATTGAGTAATTTGTACATCATGAGACAAATTTATGAAAATTATATCATGGTACAATAAAGAACTTACAAAATTGTCCTTTTTTTGCTGATCCCACCAGATCTTTCAGTTTTTTCTCTAATTAATGTAGCCATTGAAACCATGTAATTGCTGTAACATAAAGGATGCTCAGTAAAGCATGTCACCATTGCAGATACTATGATTGAGACTTGGTAACAACTAGGATCTTGTTAGATATTTTGAGTAAAATTTCTGTAGATACAAATAGTGTACATATACAGATGTGCCAATCTCGTAAGATGAATTGATTCTATTCGTGCTTTGAGTCGGACCTAAAAAACCAGACTGGACATTGCGTACCCAAGTCTGCACCAAAATTAACAGCAGATGTTATTATCTTAATTTCTCTTTTTCCGATCCCTTGGGGTGTTTAATTTAAAATCTAAAAATCTTGAGCCAATTACAACGTCAATATCATTTTCTTGCAATGTGTTTACTAGAAACAAAGTTTGTCCCGGTCATGCTACTGTTTCCGTCAATCATCCTCTTGAATAATTTGCAACAATCTGGCAATCACGTTTCATAGGTTTCTCCAGAGGTGGTCAATCTGCTTTCTGAGATCATTTTTAATCTTTTTAGAAAAAGCTTGATTGCATTGTATTCTTCGATTATATCATGATATATCACGATATAATAAAAAATATCGAATCAGCATTTAAACAAAAAATCTGCACCTATGAAATTGGCGCATTATTTTCCCAGCATCTCAGATATTTTTTCAAAACTCCACTGCCCACATCGGTCTTGTTCTATCTTTACCAAGCCCCTGTCTTTCATTTGAGATATTGTATATACTGCAAACGGCAGAGCACCTGTCGCGCCAGGAGAATTGTAATTTAATATGTGAAATGATTTTTCGCCTTGTGCAATTACAACATCTGGTACAAACTTGCCGTCCTTGTCTATCACTGATGCGCGAATTCCAGCAGTTCCCCGTTTTTTGAATTTTTTTGGGTCTACCTTTGGAAGAAATTCCCTTACTTGGTTTATCATTACCGTTTTCGATAGTGAGGACAACAGTTCTCCTAAAGCCAGCGAGATGAACTGAGAATCAAATAATATTTTTGCAGCACCAGAGGAAAGCATTTCAAGTACCTTGGACGGCATTTTTTTCATGTCTTCTGATAAAGTATATCCATATGGACTAAAGACAGGCACTGCATTTGGCCCAACCTCGCACCTTCCGTCAGAGCGGACAATCCAGTGCGGGTCTAGAAATGGGTACTCGGGGTGCTTGGGTACGGAATATACGCTTGTCTTTGTAAGACTTTGATATTCAGGTCCTGCCTTCCAGTACTCTCCTCGAAAATAAATGTCGGTAAGATCAGTCCTTACACCCATCTGGTGTGCTATGTCAATCGACATGCCTCCTGCTGCATTGATTAGAAAGCCAGTCTTTATGGTATCGCGGTTTGTTTTTATTTCAAGAAAATCTTTCCTGTCTGAAATATGCCCTGCCCTTGTGTTTAGCAGAAATGTTGCGCCGTTTTGTTTTGCATCCTCCATGACATATTCTGTCAGGATGCCATAGTCCACCGATGCATCCCTTTTGCAAAAAATTGCCTTTTGGCACGATACCTCTGGCTCTAGTTTCTTTACATCAGTACCGTCAAGCAAGACGATATCGTCTTTTTCCAGTCCGTTTTGCTCACCCCACAACATGTATTTTTCAAGTCTTGTGATTCCTGGCTCGTCAAGTGCAACCTCGAGCACCCCATCTTTTTTGAATGGGAGATTTTTTTGTTTGCAATATGTTTCCCACATCTCAAAGCCTAGATGTGCCGATTTTGCAAATATCCTCTTTTTTTCAGGGTCATAGAGAAACGGTGCATGCACTTTTCCTGTGTTTCGTGAGCTTGTGTGAAACCCTGCCTTTGGTGCCTGGTCAAGCACCAGTACCTTGCTTTTTGTTGTTTGTGAGAGAAAATATGCAATCGATGTCCCAAGTATACCTGCGCCAATTATTGTTATGTCATACTTCAATTATTTTCTGTCAGATAAACGTGAGAATTAGATGTTTTGCTAAATATATGCTCAAAAGATCCAAAGATTTTACAATTGATATTTCACATATGATTTATCTCTGTTTGCTCAACTCCATGTTTCTCTTTTTTGCCGCAAGGCAAGAGTACTAATTTCAGGTACTTTTTTTTCAAATTCATCAACTGTTTTTTTTCTATTCATCGAGTTTTGTCTACCCGACAAGACCTACATAACATGTAACAAGAAATTTTATACATCTCCAAGATGTTTTGTTTGGCATTGCCTGCCAGCGGAAACCAAAAGCTTGCGGTCAGATGAAACAAGTGTCGAAGACGTATTCTTGGCAACATGTATGTAGAGACAATCATAAAAATGCAGTCCATGCCTTAGGGACATTTCAAGTATGCCCGACATGAGATTTTAGTAACTTTGCATTAGAACCATTTTTTATCATCACATTAAACAGACACTTGTATCAGAGAGCCCACCTTTCATCTCGTGATGTCCTTACAGCCCTTGCAATGTCACTTTTCTTCGGATGTTCAAGTATTGATCGTAGCTTGTCCATGTTTTTGCCCAAGTTTTTTTTCCTCGATTATGCTTCTGTATGTTTTTTAGAAAAGATACGGACTGAATCTTCATGAAATATCAGGACACATATTATGTGGATTGTTTGCAGGCGCTGCAAGCCTGAGTTTTAGGTATACAATACTTGCGGGTCTCTTTGCGGTACTAATTGACTCGGATCATCTTATTGCACTGACACATCTTGACGCACTATCCAGGATGAGCCATTCAATATCATTTGGGATAATTTCTGTCATAGTACTGATGATATTATTTGGAAAACGAAATTACCTACTTGGAGCTGCTGCCATTGCAGGGTTACTGTCACATCTTTCCTTTGACACATTTGCAGGAGATGCCAAGTTTCCACTCTTTGTGCCATTTTACAACCACCAGATGTCATTCCCACATGAGACATGGATATTTTTTGAGCTAGCTGCAGTACTATCAATAGGAATTGTTACCATACTGCAAAGAAAACCCTACAAAGATACCAATAGCTGCTCGAGTATACAGCTTTGATCTGTACAGATATTGCAAGGTTGTTCTAGGTCTGTTCACAAGAATTTACAGTACCAGTAAACCGACTGATACTAAACAATAAGCACATCATGAATCAAAGATTTCATTGTACTTCTAATGAGATTCTAATGGGTACCAAGTAACATTATAAAGGAACGCAAATCAAGATTCCAAAGAAGCCCGGTAGTGTAGCGGTCAAGCATAGGGGCCTTTGGAGCCCTTGACCCCAGTTCGAATCTGGGCCGGGCTATCTGTTAGAATTTCATGTGAAACACTATCAATCTCACAAGAGATCTGTAAAGTCTTGAACTGTCAATCCAGCCTCTTCAATAATGGCCCTCAGAGTACCTCGGGCTATCTCCTGGTGGTTTGGAACTGTCAATCTTTTGTGTGGTGTTTTTCTGTGTCTTAAAATAATGACTTCCAGTTTGATGATCTGCTTCATAGCCAATCTTTGCTAGCGCCTTGATAACTTTGATTGCAGAAACTACTGGAATTTTAGGTACTTACTTCTACAAGTTTCTCTTCTATATGAGGAAGAGGCTCATTGTGTTTTTTTAGACTTTGTAGATATCCATTTACTGCATCTTTAATGTTAGCCAGTGATTCTTCACGTGTTCTTCCCTGCGATATACAACCAAGTAATGATGGACACTTGGCCACAAATATTCCATCTTCGTCTTGCTGTATCAAAACTCGGTACTTCATAATGATTCATTTTGATCTTTTATTTACTTAAATGTTTTATCCAGATGTAAATTTGCCAAGTTTTAGAATATCAGATAAAAAGTACAAACCAAGATGATACCATTACACATAATGCATGCCAGATGAAACAGGCGGACTGACATGCGGGAATAGCGTAATTCCAACAAGTATTGGAATTACAATCAACAGTACAGGTATGATACAAAGCATTATCCCAAGGTATAGACAGTTCCGAGCCTTTTTTGGGTCATCTTCGCGTATGACAAAAAATGCAATTATTCCCCCAATTACATTAAATACGATTGGCAACAAGAACCAAAAGCTGCTGCGCCTTTTTACCTGCATGGTACCATTATACGTCAAAGACTAATTTAAGTTAGATTCCAGGATGATAAAAAATGCCAAATATGTTTAGTTCTAGCACTAGGGCTAATAATACTAGCACATTACCAACACTGCAACCTGCAATCAAAGATCGAGAGGAAATTAAGAAAATGCAAGGTAAATCACAAGTGATCAAAGGTTTTAAGAAAAAAATAGAAAAGTTTGATGATCCTTCAAAACATGGAAAGCCATTATATCGAAACTGGAAAGGTCTTCAAGAAGAACATGTCGCTAGTTCTGTCATTTTTATATTTAGGTGGTTGCCAGAGCAAAATCTTAGTTTATCTATTTTGATGGCCACAAGAACTTGTATGGCAGAGACAGGTTATAGTAAATCTTTTTCCAGCGCTGGAAATATTTCACAGTTCCAGTTTCGACAGCATCTTTGTTGCAACCACAAATAGTATCGCAGCGCCAACGCCAAGTATTATCATCTCTTGTGCAACCATCCCATCAAAGTACCCAAATATTCCTGCGCGAACCACATCAACAAGATATGTCAGAGGGTTGAGATAAAATGCAGACGACAAGATTGGCGGGGCTCCCTGTGCAGGATAAAATGCAGTGCTCACAAATGCAAAGAACAAAAACGCCGTATTGATTACAACATTAAACCCCTCACTTGACTTTAGCCTAGTTGATATGATTGATGCGATGGAGCCAAACAGTATGGAACCTGTAATTGATGCAAATACAACAAGCGGTATGGTAAGTACATTAAACTGGGCCTGCTTGAAAAAGAGCGGATATCCCACTGCAGTTATCATTGCAGCAGAAACAAGCCCGATTATTCCGATGGTGTAAACATTTGAAAGGATGTATTGTGCACGCGTAAACGGCCCTACAAGTATCTGCTCAAACATTCCATGCCTCCTGTCGTTCCAGATTATTATCCCAGAAATCAGGGTGCTGTTCATTATGTTAAACCCAATCATCCCTGTTGCAATAAAGGCAGGATAGTCAAGTGTCCTTCCCCCGAACGGAACCTGGTGGATTAGTGCAGTATATGCAAAGCCTGCAACAAAGATGTAGATCAGCGGAAAGACAATCTGCCATATGACAAATCCCATGTTGAGGGAAATTGTCAGGTTCCTATTGACCAGGCGAATTATTGGATTCATTAGAATTTTTCACCACTGAAAGAAATATCTCTTCCAAGCTTGTTGGGACCACGCTGAGGTCTTCTACTGGAATGTGATTTGATGCGAGTATCTTCAGCACATCCTGCAGTACCTGCTCTGACTGTCCAGAATGAATGGTAATGACAACACCCGAGTCATGTTCAATTGTGCAGTTTTCAATGTTGCTCAAAAGAGACGAGATGTTTTGTTGCGTCCCGACATGTATCTTGATAGTTTTTTGCCTGCCAAACTTGTTTTTTAGCTCATCAGGTGTGTCCACTGCAATTATCTTCCCCTTGTTTATTATTGCGATATCATCACAGAGGTATTCAGCTTCTTCTAAAATATGCGTAGTAAAAAATATTGTCAGCCCGTCCTTTACTTTTGATTTTATAAAATCAAGCAGGCTCCTTCTTGCAGACGGGTCAAGGCCCACTGTTGGCTCGTCCAAAAACAAAAGTTCCATGTCATGCATGAATTCACGTGCAACCTGCACTCTCCTCCTCTGGCCTATTGACAGGTCATCGTTCTTCTTTTTTCTAATATCTACAAGATCAAATGCGACAAGTAATTCTTCTACTCTGTTTTTTCGTATTTTTTTCTCAACATTCCACATCATACCATATTTCTCAAGTGATTTTTCTACACTCAACGTAGGCTCGTAGCTTGGCTGCTGGAGTACAACCCCAATCTTTTTTCGTATCTCAAGTGGTGATTTTGTACCATCAATTCCCAAGATGTTCATAGTTCCAGAACTTGGAGGAATTAGTGTAGTCAGCATCTTCATGGTTGTTGTCTTGCCAGCACCGTTTGGACCCAAGAATCCAAAGATCTTTCCACTCTCCACCTTTAGGTCAATGCCATCCACTGCAGTGAAGGAACCGTATGATTTTGAAAGCGAGTTTATCTCTATACTAAACATATTCAACAGTCATTTTTCTCACTAATTTATGTACTAGATATGATGATACCACGTAGTTTAGTGTAGGAAGCAAGTTCTTTGTCGGAATTAATCCACGGATGGTTTGAAGACAAGCATGGCTATGACTTGGGTCCTCCGAGTTTAGCGACGGTCCACTGTGAACATATCCACCCACGGCACCAACAACAATGAATCTTGCAGTTACAAGATTCCAGATTTATTCAGCATTCAAGATACCCATACGTTATAAGAAAAATTAGAAAATATATAAATATGTAAGGGTAACTAACCACATGGTAATAATAAAGAAGAAAATATTGAAAGGACAAACATACTATTATCTAAATCACAGTATAAGAGAAAATGGAAAAGTTCGACCAAAAGAAGTTTACCTAGGAAAAAAGATTCCCGCAAACATAGAAAAAATCAAGAAAGATTTTCTTGATGACATATACAGAAAAAAATGGTATGATAACATAGATACAATCGAGAGAAATTTTGCAAAAAACTGGAGGGTGATGCCAAAACTTGTACGAGAGAAGGAATTGGAGAATTTTGCAATCAACTTTACATATGATACCCAAAAAATAGAGGGTTCCACACTCACCCGCAGAGAGACCTTTGACCTGCTGGAAAGAGGTATCGCTCCAAAGAGCAAACCAATGAGAGATGTTCAAGAGGCAGAGTCACATAGAGACCTTTTCTTTGAAATCCTAAAATCAGATAGAGATCTGTCCTTGAATCAAGTTCAAGAATGGCATTGGAAGCTCTTCAGCAAGACCAAGACAGGCATTGCAGGAAAGATCAGAAATTATCAGGTAGCCATAGGAGGAAGCAAGTTCATGCCACCATCTCCTGTGAAAGTTTTCCCTATGCTAGTAGAATTCTTCAAATGGTACAATAAAAACAAAAACAAATTGCACCCAGTAGAGCTTGCGGCATATTCACATTTGAAATTTGTTGCAATCCACCCATTTGGTGATGGTAACGGTAGAGTTTCAAGACTAATCATGAATTTCATACTGGACAGGAAAAAATATCCCATGTTAGATATTTCATATGAAAGTAGAAGTGGTTATTACAATGCACTTGAAAGGTCGCACATAAAAAAAGAGGACAGGATATTTCTACAGTGGTTTATCAAGAGATACATAAAGGAACACAAGAGATATCTCAGATAGGTTTCTTCCAGCAATAAAAGACTCGAACTGAAACGATCACAAGTCTCTTTTTTCACTCCCTCTTTGCAAACGGCAAGGTCTACATAAACGGCATTGAAGGGTTGCGGTCATTTGCGAAGGAAGGAATGGTAAAATATTACGGTATCAGTCTGGACAAGTTTCTGCTTTACATCAAGGAAATGGAATTGTATACAACAACAGGGACACTGATACCTTTTCATTATTGATAGATTATGTATTGTGTGTTGGATAATTGGCAATCACCTACGAAATTATGGATTAATATCAAAAAAGATCGCTTGTCTAAAACAATTTTTATATCATACACATTCCATCAAGATTTCATTGTCAGAATTTGATTCGTTGTTAAGCAAACTATTAGAGCAAAGACCCGATGTTACCAAGGCACAGATAGACGAGCTCATCCAAAGAAAGAAGGAAAAGATCGGTGCAGGATATCTAACAGACCAGGGTGCACTGTTTCTGATAGCATCAGATCTTGGAGTATCGCTAAACGAGCCCCTGAAGGTGGAGATGGGCCTCAAGGACCTCTATGTCGGTGCAAAGGAAATAACGCTTGCAACCAGAGTGATGAATGTTTATCCAATAAAACAATTTTCCCGCAAGGACGGTTCCCAGTTTTTGCTGCGTACCATGACAGTATATGACGGTGATTCACGAGCGCAGGTAAAGTTGTGGGATGAAAAGGCAAACTTGCCGGGAATTGAGAACCTCAAACCAGGAGACTTGGTCAAGATAATCAAGGCCTATGTAAAATCAGACATGAAGGGAAATCCAATAATCAATGTGGGTTCTGGCTCTAACATAGAACCAAATGGAACAACAAGTGCTATACCATCCTTGGATGCAATAACAGATGATGTAAGCAACGTAAAAGAGAACCAGCAGAACCTAGTGGTTACAGGAATTCTTGACGGAAATCTTCGAACAACGGAATTTACAAACTTCAAGGGAGAGCCAGGCAAGTCACTCCAGCTCAGACTAAAGGGAAAGGATGGAAACATAATGCGAGTTGTACTATGGAACAAGGACGAAAGCACGATACCCAAAGTTGTAACATCTGGTGCAAAGACAAGACTGATTGGAGTAAAGACAAAGGTTGGCCAGATGGGTCTTGAGATCCATGGAGATGAAGGGACGGTACTAGAGATAGAGGGAGCTGCAGAGATCCAGCCTATTACCATTAGAATTTTATCCATGACAAAAAGCGATTCTGGAAACACGCTGATCCTTGGCACAACACAGGACAAGAAGCTTGTAAGTATATCAGACATGGCACAGATAACAAAAGATCTTTCAATCGGAGATGTAGTGGAATGTATGCCATCAAAGGTTTATGGAAAATCAATCATGTTAGAGGGCGACTCGTTTGTAAGAAAAGTAGCTGATCAAGGTATCCCAACATTGTCAGAGATTAGAACAAAGATAAAGGATGTAAAACCAGCCGAGATATTATACTGTGTAGAAGCAATAATTCTAAAAGCTCCAGAAAAGCGCGAGATCCAGACAAAGACTGGAGAAACCGTATTGCTTTCCGAGACATTCATCGAGGATGACACCGGACAAATCTGGCTCAAGGGCTGGAGGTCACAGGCAAGGTTATTGGAACAGTTCACACAGGGTGAAATCATTACAGTTACTGCAGTAAACGCCAAGGCAGGACTAGAAGGCCGAACAGAACTATTCCTTACGGCATACTCTGCAATCACGCGCAAAAACTAGATTCATCATAACAAAAAATTTCTGCACCTCAGATAAAGAATCAAAACTGCAAAATTGGAAAAATTTTGAATGTACAAAATTTCATCAATTATATTTATATCCTACCATAGTCATACTATGGTATGAAAAAGATTAGCATATCCCTGACTCCAGAATTACACTCTGCAATAATACGGGCCGCAATGGACAATGACGTAAAGGTTTCCAGAATAATTAGTGAGTACCTAAAAGAGCATCCCATGATAAAAAAATACGTGGAGGAGATACGTGCAGAACCAGATGCAGGAGTTTTTGCAGTAAATCCTAAACAAATACATTCAAAATCTAAAAACGAGATAACAGTTTCTTCATAGGTACAAGCAATCCCCAGTCAGGATCTTTGTAGGGTTCGCCATATTTTTCATATTTCAAAAATTTTGCATAATAATCTGCCACCTGCTCCATAGCTTCCAAACGTATTTCATTTTTTTCATAATAACGAGCTATAATTGTTTCAACAGCTTTGATCAAATCTCCACCAGAACCTTTACTGGATACAAGTTCTTTGTTGCGTACAACCATTTCAATCATTATGTGATCATCATGTATAGACAGATACAGAATTGCTGAGATATTTCCATCTATTTCTCTTACAATAACATGAGAGTTTTCTTCAAGACTCCATCGATAATAATCTGCCAAGGTAAATTCATCCATTTCAGAAACAAAACTTTTGATGTGCTTGTGTATGTCATTTTTTTCAACAAACCTAATTCCAGAAGGAAACCTCATCTTACCTGCAACCAAGGATCACCTGTATGGTTGCATAATTTTAAAACATTTGAATACCGATTTTCAACCATGTGTCAGGATCTTTTCAAACGTAGCAAGATCAGCACAATCAACAGAAAATAAGATCTAGTCCCAAAAGCCCCTGGTGGTTACATACTGCCTTTCTGCTTCGTAAATTTGCTTGTACACCTCTTCCTCATATATCATGTTTCGCAATATCCTTGCAGCAGTGTCAGCACCCACACCATATCCTGATATCACAACAAGTGCAGTCCTGCCAAAGTTTGCAAGAAGAGATGACACCTTCCATGCCCTGGCAAACTTGTGACCCTCTTCAGCAGTTATCTTTTTTCCTGCAACTTTTTTTTGTACAATTTTTGGCAGGTCATAGTCAGAGTAAAACGTTGCCGCAATCTGCCGTGACTTGCAGTATGGACATGACGGGATCTCATTTACCTGTCCTGTCTCTACCACTTTTTCCCACTTGCCACATCTTACACACACAAGCCTGTGCCGTGTCTTCATCAGCCGTGTTTTTACCAAGTCAAGTATTCCCTTGTCCATGTTTGCAGGCGATGCATAGTATTTTGTAGTATGATCTAATATCGGTTCTGCAAGTTTTGTAAAACCATCAACTTCAACCCATGTTATCTTGATTTCATTTGATTTTATTTTTTGTAACAACTGCGATGTGTTTTCCAAGTCATACTTGTCGTGATATAGTTCCCGCAGGGCTTCCTTTGCAAGTGCAGTCTTGGAATATTTCTCATACAAGAATCTTGCAGACTTTCTGTCATATACTGCCTCTCTTCCAACTATTCCAAACTTTTTTGCAACACACCATGTTCTCCAGTTTACGTTGTGAGTTCCTGCAAGCGAGGCCTGCACTATATCCTGCAGGTCGTATTCATCAGATACAACATCACGCACCGCCTGCTCCAGTATTCTACCATTTGATGACAGCATTATCCTATATGCATCAGATCTTGAATCAACCAAGTATCCACTCTTTGCAGATATCATTGCAGAAAGCAGCATTGCAAGAGTAGAGTTTATTCTTGTACCAAAGCAGGAATGTATTACAATTGTATTTCGCACCCTCTGCGACTCGACTAGAATGTTTGTTTCATCCGGAATGGTTCCAAGCTTTAGGTTGTCAATCACCTTATTTGTAAAATGTGCTACAATTGTCTTGGTCCTAACCATGCCGACTTTTCTTGCAGTGGTATAGTCAACAGGGATGTTCTCGCCCTCCCAGTATGGAACATTTATTCCAGCAGATGATATCGGTTCCACGTTTACCTTGAGCGAGCTGTCATCAACGTTTAGTATTCTCCACTGCATCCCACGCAGTACAAAGACACTGCCCTGCTCCCCATTGTCCCCAACAAACCTCTGGTCAAGGCTTCCAATAATTTTCTTGGATGCGGTATCGAAGACCTTGAATTTTAAAATGTCGGGAATGGTAGATAGGTTTTCAAAGTGGTACCTAAACGAGCGGCCTTTTTTTGTAAAGGTCATCTCTTCCTTGTCAAAGAATACAATGTTTCCATTGTGCAAAACCTCAAGCACTTCGATGATTTCTGTTATGGTTACATTTCGAAACGAGTAGGCTTGTTTTATCATGTCCAATGCCAAATCAAGCGACATCTTGCCAAACTGCATGCTCATCCCAACCAAGTGATGTGCAAGAACATCCAGTGCACCGTCATGGACTATCTGATCCTCAATGGACTTTTCCCTGACACGCTCCAGTATTGCCAGCGCCTCAATTTCATCATCCGGGTTGTTTGTCACAATCAGTCCCTTTGCTGACGACCCGCGCGTATGCCTGCTCCTGCCAATTCTTTGCATGAGTTTTGACACCTGTCTTGGCGAACCATAATGAATCACAAGTTCAACAGATCCAATGTCAAGGCCAAGCTCAAGCGAAGATGTACATACAACTATTCCAGGCTTGCCAGCTCGCAGGGTGTCTTCAGTTTCTTCTCTAACCTGCTGGGAAAGAGAGCCGTGGTGAAGATCTATTGTAATGCTAGAGCGCTCCTTTAGTACCGATGCAATATACTCGGATTCGCCCCTGGTATTTGTAAACAGCAAGACAGGAGATGACGGATAGTTTTTTGTAACATATTCAATGACATGGTCCACTACATCAGTAATGGTACCCTCGATGTACTTTACCTCAACATCATATTTTCGAATCGAGCGGTCCTCAATTATCTTGCATTTTCTTTTTGTCCCTACAACAAACTTGGCGGCTTCGGCAGTGTTGCCTACTGTTGCAGACAGCCCTATTCTTGTCATGGAATATTTGGTATTTGCCTGGAGCCTTTCAAGGCTTAGTGAGAGCTGGGCCCCTCTCTCATTTCCCAATAGCTCATGCACCTCATCTGTTATCATCCATTCAATCTCATCAAGGGCATGAAGCATCACAGGCTGTGTAAGCAGTATGATTAGAGTTTCAGGGGTTGTAATCAAGATGTCAGGCGGGGCCAGGTTTATCTTGCGCCTCATGGATTGCGACGTGTCCCCGTGTCTTATCTCAATTCGCAGTCCTTCATTTTCAGCATACTTGATAATTCTCTTGAAAACATCCCTGTTCAGCGCTCGAAGGGGAGTGATGTACAGTACCTTGATTTTCCCTTCTTTTCTAGAACGTGCAACTCGCGAAAATATTGGAATTACTGCAGTCTCTGTCTTGCCAGAGCCAGTTGGTGCAACCACCAAGGAATCAATTTTTTGAAATATTACAGGTACAGCCTTTTGCTGTATCTCGGTAAGGTGTTCAAAACCAAGATTGCGGAACTTTTCTTCTAGCTCAAGCGGTAGATTCTGGTTCTTTGCTTTGTCTTGTTCTAGATCGCTCGTATACCATTACACCAACTAAACCAATACCAAATAGGACTGCAGCGATAATTGGTATATAGCCAAAAATTCCTGCCATGCGGTTTTGATGTTACCAGAGTGATAAATAGGTTAAGGTGTAGAGACCTGCATCAATCCCGCCTCAGTTATGGTATACAATATCTCTTTTCTTTTTCCAAACGAGGGAAAAACTTGGGCCTTGAACACTTTGCCGTCTTTTTCAAGTTTTATCTTTTTGTGGGTAAACATGCTAATTGACTTGTTCAAGTTTTCAATCTCTATTCCATCGATACTTCGTACCATATTGGTTACAACAACAGGAATCTTGGTGCTGATTGCAGTCAGGCTAAGCTCATGCATGTACTCCATGAATCTAACATGTTTTTCAAGCAGATTTGCTTCCTTGGAATACTCGAACGCAAACAAGTCTGTTATGTTTTCTATCACAACCAAGTTGGGTTTCATCTCAGAAATTTTTTTGACATATTCTAGTTGTTCTGCAGTATTTGTCATGCGTGCCACAATGACATCATCAAGAAGCGAGGGCTCTAAATTTTGCAACCGGATTAGCTGCAACATCCTTTCTGGCCGAAATCCTCCAGTGGCATCCAGGTATAGTACAGTGCCATCTTGCAACGAGTTCAGGGAAATTTGCATCACAAGTTGTGTTTTACCGCTTCCTCCGGGCCCAAAAATATCAGTTATCGTACCAGATGCTATGCCGCCTCCCAACAAATCATCCAGTCCCAAAATGCCAGTGGAAATCAATCTAACCAAGAGTTATCACAAATCAAAGTGTAAGTTGTAATAGGTAAGGCTTTGGTTCTCATTAACTTGCAAATTGAACATTAACAGAACCCTTTTATTCCCTATTTCAAGCAGTGGTGACAAGTGATGTGTGATTGTCACAAGCAGCAACTCCAAAAAGACCTTTAACAACATTGCAAAAAGGCATTAACAAAAAAGTTACAGTTAGACTAAAAAGTGAAATCGAGTACAAGGGTAAGATGAACAATGTGGATTCATACATGAACTTGATCATGACAGATGCAGAAGAGATAAGCAATGGCAAAATAGTTGCAAATTATGGCAGAGTAATTGTAAGGGGAAACAACGTACTTTTCATAAAATTAGAAAATGAGTTATAGGAAATTTTATCATGGCCTCTCATAGAAGCTATCTTTTTACTTCAGAATCAGTCACAGAGGGCCATCCAGACAAGATCTGCGATCAGATATCCGATGCAATTCTGGACGAGTTCCTAAAACAAGACCCAGATTCAAGAGTTGCAGTGGAAACGTTAACCACAACAGGTGTTGTGGTAGTAGCAGGAGAGGTTACCTCAAAGGCAAGATTTGACATCCAAGATGTAGTTAGAAAAACTATCAAAGAAATTGGATATGACAATCCATTATATGGTTTTGATTCCGAGTCTTGTAGCGTTCTGGTGTCGCTTCATGCACAAAGCCCTGACATTTCAGTTGGAGTCACTGCCAATGACAATAAAGATCAAGGAGCGGGAGACCAGGGCCTCATGTTTGGCTATGCAACAAATGAAACAGAAGACTTGATGCCCATGCCAATCTTGCTTGCACATAAGCTTACAAAACGTCTTGCAGAAGCAAGAAAGAAAAAAGAACTTCCATGGGCAAGACCAGATGGCAAGTCCCAAGTTACAGTAGAGTACGAAAATGAAAAACCAAAGCGCATAGATGCAATTGTAATTTCAACGCAGCATTCCCCAGATGTAACAAATGAACAAATTAGAAAAGAGATAATCGATAAAGTAATCAAGCCAGTCTGCGGCCAGCTGTGGAATGACAAGATAAAAATTCACATAAACCCAACGGGCAGATTTGTCATAGGTGGTCCCCCAGGGGATGCAGGGCTCACCGGAAGAAAAATAATTGTGGACACATATGGTGGCATGGGGAGACATGGAGGCGGTGCATTTTCTGGAAAAGATCCGTCAAAGGTAGACAGGTCGGCGTGCTACATGTGCAGATACATTGCAAAGAATGTAGTTGCGGCAGGACTTGCAGACAAGTGCGAGGTCCAAGTTGCATATGCAATAGGAGTAGCAGAACCAGTCTCTCTAACTGTAGATACATTTGACACATGCAAGATCCCCGAAGAACAGATTGAAAATATTGTAAGAAAGCATTTTGACATGCGCCCTTCTTCCATCATTTCCCATCTAAAACTAAAGAATCCAATATACAGAAAGAGTGCGGCATATGGCCATTTTGGAAGGGCAGAGCCAGAGTTTAGCTGGGAAAAGACAGACAAGGCAGATGTACTAAGACAGGCCTCTGGCCTTTAGCACAGTATCATATCTTGTAAATTTCATCTGCGCAAGACTGGCAAGTTTTTTGTGATTGCCAACATAGCTACCTATCATGATACCAAGATCATCAATACCAAACGGTCCCCTGTTATGCAGTGCATCATGATACGCCCTCTCAAAGTCTATCTTTTTCACCCTTATTTTATTTCCATGCAGAAATTTTTTTACAAAAGTATTATAGCTTACCACCTGCGGTCCCACCAGATCAATTATTTTTCTTGAGAATTTTTTTTCCTCCAGGGCCATGGTTATGACGCGGGATACATCATCAATGAAGATTGGCTGGAACACATAATTGCCAGAGCCAGGAATTATCATTTGCCCCTTTTCCAGCTGTTGCTTCAGATTCTTTGACAGCGGATCGTCTCTTCCTATCACATATGATGCGCGAAAAATTGTATAATCAAGCCCGGAGAGAATAATTTCTTGCTCTGCCTTGTATTTTGAAATAAAATATCCAAGTGTGGTATGTTTGTCAACTCCCAGGCCACTGATGTAAATTATTTTTTTTATCTTTGCCTTTTTGCATAGTGCAACGGCATTTTTTGCAAGACCAACATTTACGGTATAGTCAGAGTTTACAGTCTGCATCCCCTTGCCAATAAAATGCAACAGTGCATCAGAGCCGCGTATCTTTGATACAAGACTGTTCTCAGAAAGTGTTTCAGATGTTATTGTTTTTCCAAAGGTTACGGTCTTGCCCTTGCGTACAAGTGATATAGTTTGAAATCCATTCTTTGAGAGAAACATTCCTACGTTTCTTCCCACAAAACCATTTGCGCCTGATATCACAACTAATCGATTCATACAAAAGCACACGTTATGCCGACAAAGTGAACTGCCCATGTCTAAAGACATGAGATTCCTGAGCCATTGACCTCTTTGAGATCTCTACAGGCGTTGATTCCCGTCTTTCCGACGGTATTACTTTATGCAAAATATTTATGCTGGCGTCATGATCCCTGTCTATTTCCAACCCACACTGAGGACAACTATGTATCCTGATTGCCAGAGTCTTTGGAACTTTGGTTTTGCATTCACTACATTCAACTGAGGTATTTCTTGGATCAACTTTGATCAACATTTTGGTTTTGTATTCCGATTTTTGTAGGAAACCATTCCATCCAGAATCCAGGATATTTCTTGCTAGGTGATGGTTCTTCACCATGCCAATCAGGTTTAGTTTTTCAACAACTATTACATCATATTTTCTTGCGTATATTGTTGAAAGTTTATGATGAAAGTCTTTTCGCCTGTTTGCTATTCTTTCATGCATTATTTGATACCATTTCTTTGCCTTGAGATAGTTGTTTGATCCATACTTTCTCCTTGCCATCTTTTTTTGCATTCTGACCAATGGCTTCAATAATTTTAGATTCAGTGGGTTTGGTTCTACGAATACATCAGAATCGTATGCAAAATTCTTGATGCCCACATCTATTCCAACCGACTTTTTGAAATTAATTATTGGAGGCTGTGTCTTGTCTAATTCACAAGATACAGAGCAATACCACTTACCTGATTTTGTTTTAGTTATTATTACCTGTTTGATTTTACCGTGAATGGTACGGTGTTGTTTGATCTTGATATCTCCTATTTTTGAAAGTGTTAGTTTACCATTTTCCAGTTTATATCCTGACTGGTTGTAGATAAAAGTTCTATATTCTCCATATCTTGCAAACCTCAGACTGCCAGTCTTTCTGCCATTTTCTCTTAATGATTTTAATGTTTTTTGAGATCCAGACATCTGTACACATACCATTTGCAACATCTTGGAATGGTAGTTGTATAGCCAAGATTCCTGTTGTTTCAATTCCATCAGATAGTCCTGTAGATCAAACTGGGAAACAGATCCTTTCTTTGAATAATCAATGAATTTGTTGTAAACCCACCTACACACATTGATATTGTTCACCAATACATCTTCTTGTGATACTGTTGGATACAGTCTGAACTTGTAGTTCCTCATTTTGTTTTCTGTTCTTTATGTATAATATTGACATAAAAATATCATTGTTGATTTCAAGTTCACTTTCATCACACTGCTAAAGCATGTCAGATTTCTCGCTCACCAAAGTTAATTTTGGTCTTTGTACCATGTCATATCATACTTGAACACGGCAGACTGTCACCAGATCCTAGGCGTCCAGGCAGGAGCATCCCAGAAGGAGATAAAAAATGCATACAGGCAGCTTTCCCTGAAATATCACCCAGACAGGAACAAGGATGACGTCAACGGGGAGAAGTTCAAGAGGGTGACAGAGGCATATCAGCAACTAAGAAGCGAAGAAAAGAAAAAAGTTAAGATTTCAGAAAGCGAGGTGGCTACCAAGTATTCCGATTTTTGGAAAAAATATGACAAGACAGAAAATGAAGAGTTTCACTTTGGGCCAAACTTTACAGAGTTTAGACGCAACTTTGGAGCCCAAGATTCACAAGATTATGAACACAACCAGGAAAAAGAGGGCTCGCCAATGATTACTCACCTCATACTTTATGGAGGTCTTGGAGCAGTGGCCCTGTGGATAATTTTATCTACAATATTGAAATGACCTTAACGGATTAATACGCAAGAAAACAAAGTCAATCTCATGTCAGAAGAAGACAAGCCAAAGGAAAATATGAGAACAGGCTTTACGACGGGAACATGTGCAACAGCTGGCGCAAAAGCCGCATTGCTTTCAATCATAAATCAAAGTAAAACAGATTTTGTCAATGTAACACTGCCAAAAAAATCACAAATTCAGATCAAGATAGAAAATTGCGAGTTTTCAAAACAAAGTGCAACATGTACCGTAATAAAAGACGGCGGGGACGACCCAGACGTGACTCATGGGGCAGAGATAAGAACACAGGTTACGCTTACTGGAAACATTGGCAAGATAGAGCTTGACGGGGGAGAGGGTGTTGGCAGGGTTACCAAGCCAGGGCTTGGACTAGACATTGGGGCTGCTGCAATAAACCCAACTCCAAAAAAAATGATCAATGAGAATGTTTTGGAGGTTGCAGGAAACATCCTTACAAAAAATGGAATCAAGATAATAATATCAGTTCCAAAGGGAAAGGATCTTGCCATCAAGACAGACAACCCAAGACTTGGAATCCTTGGGGGCATCTCAATTCTTGGAACAAGCGGCATAGTGATACCATATTCAACTGCGTCTTTTGCAGCATCAATCAGGCAAAGCATCGAGGTCACAAGAGCGATGGGAGACGATACTGTGATATTAACAACAGGCGGAAGAAGCGAGGATTTTACAAGGAAACTCTTTGATCTGCCAGACCACTGCTTTGTCCAGATGGGAGACTTTTCAGGGTATACAGTCCAGGTTTGTGCTAAAAAGGGAATCAAAAAAGCACATGTTGCAGGATTCATAGGAAAGCTTGCAAAGATGTCGATGGGCGTAAAGCAGACCCACGTCAAGGGCTCAAAGGTTGACATGGTATTTCTCTCAGAGCTTGCAAAAAGGTGTGGTGCCCCGCAAGATGTAGTGGACAGCATAAAAAAAGCAAACACGGCAAGACATGTATTTGAGATAATCAATGAAAAAAATATTTCCGGCTATTTTGATATTATATGTGAAGAGGCCCACAAGCAGCTAGGAAAATATTCTGACAACAAGTTTGAGATCGAGGTCATAATGTTTGATTTTGACGGCATGGTTATTGGAGTTTATCCAAGGCGTAACAAATATCTTGAGACCTAACAAGACAACTTTGTGGACAATGTAGCAATAATTGCAATAACAAAAAACGGTATTGAGATAGCAACTTTACTCAAGAAACACTTTTCCACATGGAGGATATTTTCACCATCAAAGCTTCGACAAGACGGAAAAGATATCCAGTGGTTTGACGAATCCACCACTTTGAAAATAAAAGAATTGTTTGAAAACAATGAGGCATTAGTATGCATTTTCTCTCTTGGTGCAGTGATCAGATTGATTGCCCCGCATATGAGGGACAAAAAGACAGATCCGGCAGTGGTGGTAATAGATGATACTGCAAAATTTGTCATAAGCACGCTTTCAGGCCACCTGGGAGGGGCAAACGAGCTTGCAGAAAAAATAGGTTCCACCCTTGGCGCCATTCCTGTCATCACTACAGCAGCAGATGTAAACAAGACAATTGCAGTCGACCTGCTTGGAAAGGAGTTTGGCTGGGAGATTGACGATATTTCAAGTGTAACCAAAGTTAGCGCATTCATGGTAAACGAAGAAAAAATAGGAGTCTTCCAGGATGCGGGTGAAAAAGACTGGTGGATGCCAAAAAAAGAGCTTCCAAAGAACGTCCACATTTACAAGTCGCTTGATGAAATGATGACATCTGACTGCAAGGGATTTCTTGTCATTTCAGACAAGATTATAGAAAATAGCAAGATCAAGGGACGTGTTGTCATTTACAGGCCAAAGACCCTGGTTGTGGGAGTTGGCCTGCACTGGGACACTACAAAGGATACCATTAGGGAAGGGATGAATTTTTGCCTCTCAAAGTTTCAAATGAGTCCAAGATCAGTTGCCAAGTTTGCATCAATTAAAAAAGAAGCGGACGTAAAGGGATTGCAGGAATTATCAAGCGAGATGAAAGTACCATTAGAGTATTTTGACAAGACAGATCTTTGTGCAATCAGCATACCAAACCCTTCAGATGTTGTACAAACATTCGAGGGTACGCCAAGTGTATCAGAGGCTTCTGCAATCAAGGCCTCAGGCGGAGAGCTGGTTGTACAAAAACACAAGTTCCCCCCCAACCTCACAATTGCAATAGCAAGGAGAGCAAGTTGAAACGGGGCCTGTTACTAATAGACAGAGGAAGCAAGGAAAGAGAAGCATCAGAGGAGCTTGAGATTATCTGCAAGGAAGCAAAGAAGAAAGGTGGATATGCTTTTGCAGAATATTGTTTCCTAGAGGTAACCCCGCCATACATTGATGACGGAATTAAAAAGTGCCTAAAAAGCGATATCGATTCACTAACCATAGTTCCATACTTTTTGTATCCAGGAAAAAAGGTAAAGGCAGCTGTTACAGAGGTCATAAAGTACCAGTCAGCAACAAATGTAAAATTTCTTGTCACAAAACCCATGTCCATGCACATGACACTTGTGAATCTGGTCAGAAACAGAATCAAGTCAGCGCTTGACAAGGGCAAGGTTTTGCTGCCAGACAACAAGATAGATGTCTTGGTAATAGGACATGGAAGTAAAGACCCCAATGCAAAAATGTCTATAAAATATGTAGTAGATGAGCTTGGCCGCTCTTACAGAAATGTAGATTATTGTTTTCTTGAGATCGAAGAGCCAAACATAGAACAGGGAATACAAATGTGCAAGAAAAGAGATCCAGAGGTCCTAGTGGTTGTATTTTATTTTTTACACGAGGGCGCACATGTAAAAACAGATATCAATGCTGACCTCAAGCCCGCATTAGAGAAACACAAGTTGAACCAAGTCTTGATAACACAGCATCTAGGGACTGACCAGAAGATGGTTGACCTTATTATTGAAAGGGCTCAGGAGGTAGAGACATGATCACACAAAAGGGCCAGTCAATTGAAGACAAGAGCATGGAAATAATAGACAGCGAGATTGGCACCCACCCATACTCTCCTGACGAGTGGACAATAGTAAAGAGGATAATCCATTCCACTGCAGATTTTGACTTTGCAAGAGATAACAAGGTGGTTTTTCACAAAGATGCAATACAGAGTGCCATAGATGCGTTGCAGAAAGGCTGCAACATAGTAGTTGATGTCAATGGAGTTATAGGCGGTTTTAACAAGGACAACATGAAAAAGTTTGGGAATCAGGTGATATGCAACATATCAGATCCTATTGTAATAGAGGAAGCAAAAAAACTCAACAAGACACGCGCCCAGACTTCAATGAGACTTGCAGCCAAGCAAATGAATCGCGGGATAGTGGCAATAGGCAATGCCCCCACTGCACTTGTCGAGGTAGTACAGATGATAAAGGAGGGCCTGACATCTCCTGCACTTGTGATTGGAATCCCAGTTGGATTTGTCTGTGCAGTCGAGTCAAAGGACGAGCTTCGTGCAAGCAATGTTCCATACATCACAAACATCGGCAGAAAGGGAGGCAGTCCATGTGCATCTGCAATTGTTAACGCATTGTACAAAATTCTTGCAGCAAGAAAGTCTTCCTAGTTTGATCCCTTGATCTCTTTTAGTTCTGGATATAGTTTTAGTGCGCCTTTTGCCGCCATAATTCCGTCCGGTGTTAGATAGTATGAAGAAGATTTTGTTTTTGTGACATATTCCATTTCCAACAATTCTTTCAATACAGTGTCTTCTGGAATATGTATCGCAGAATCTTTTGATATGGCTCTTCGTACAAGTAAGTGAATCAGTATTTCTTCTTCTCTTGATGCAGTAGGATAGTATAGTGTTTTTATGATCATTTTTTGCATGTTTTCGGGAAATGATGTCAAGCCAGTCCGTTCTTTCATTCGCACAATTTTCACATTGTCTAAATCTGAAATGTCAATCATATTATCTTGAAGAACTGTTTGGACTTGCCCCAAATGAATTAAAACTTTTTGTAGTGTTCTAAAATTTAATTTTGTTTTTTGTGCAAGCTTGTTCTGTGTAAACGGTTTATACCAGTTTACAAAAAGTAAGAAGCAAGATTCACTGGCAAAAAATAGCAACATCATATAAAACTAGAAAGAGTTTTGACGAGATAGCCCGAAAATTGGTAAAAAGAAAATTACTCTCTGATGACGGTAAAAGTATGGCCGTGCTATATCTTGATAAATTTAGTATCGACTTGATTGCATATCTTGATCAAAATCGTAATGCCATCAGTGATTTGGAATCAAAATTATCTGGAGACTAGTTCTGTAAGCGAGGCCCAATAATAACAAAAGATCTATTCCTACTTTCTCGAATAAGAGATGCATGACTTTACAAAGTTGGCAGCAATTGGAGAATTGGCAAAGTGCACATGCATGTATGATGCAAGCGTATTGTGTACGGTCAGGCCATCTTTTTTGTCTTTTATGCCAATGCCAATTGACATGTCATATGCAAATGTAGAATCCTTGGGCAACAGATCAAGTTCCGAATAATGAAACTCGTGGCCCCTGACAGTCTTTGATTGTAATGAAAATGGAGACTTGGCCCTAGCCTTGGCACTGGTGTAATTCAGTTTTAGCCTCTTTTCCATTACTGTTACAGCATCAAAAAGCCCAACCATTGTAAATTTTCCAGACTTGTATCTTATGGATTTGGTCAGGTACATCAGCCCTCCACATTCTGCATAAATTGGCATGCCATCTTCCGCATATTTTTTTACCAGTCTCATCATGGTCTTGTTTTTTTGAAGCAAGTCTCCCTTGACCTCTGGAAATCCACCGCCAATGTAGATACCAGCACAGGGAGGTATTTTATTGTCCGAGATGGGGCTAAAGAACACAAGTTCTGCACCAAGTCTTTGCAGTTCATCCAGATTGTCCTGATAGTAGAAATTAAAGGACTCGTCAAGTGCCACTGCAATCCTTGTCTGTATCTTCTCATTTTTTCTGAGAGGAATTTTTGGCAGACTGGGCCCATTTCTTGCAAGCTTGATAATTTTTTCAACCTCAATAAAACCTGAGAGTGACTTGGCAATTGATTTAATTTTTTTGTCAAGGTATTGTTTCTCCCGTACAGGTACAAGGCCAAGATGTCGCGATTCCAGATTTAGGTCGTTGTCACGTGGAATCACACCAAGTACTTCAAGCCCTACTTTTTTTAGCGCATCCCTGCACAGAGTCTCATGTTTCTTGCTTCCAATTTTATTCAAGATTATACCGCATATTCTAGAGTTTTTCTCAAAATTTTTAAATCCCAGTGCAGTTGCAGCAACAGAGCGGGCAGCCTTGCTTGCATCCAAGACAAGAATTACATTTGATTTTGTTATGTTTGCAACATCGTATGTGCTTGCAAAGCTTGACTTGCCGCTAAACCCATCATAGTATCCCATCACGCCCTCAATTATGGAAATATCTTCTTGCGAATTTTGGACAAAGTTCTCAAGGACTGTATTTTTTCCCATCATCCATGAATCAAGATTGCGTGCAATTTTTCCTGAGACGGCACTTAGATAGCTAGGATCAATAAAGTCCGGCCCCACCTTGAACGGCTGGACCGAGTACCCTCTTTCCTTTAGTCCATGTATTATCGCAGTTGTTATAGATGTTTTTCCTACGCCGCTTGTGGCACCAGCAACAACAATTCTTGGTATATTCATGCCTCAGAATCTTTGCCAGTGTTTTTTATAATTTGAAAGAGTTGGCGCAGTGCAAGTTTTGGATGGTGTGCAGCAAGTTTGAGCATGCTTGTCATGCCAAAGTCTGCCTTGATAAAATCAAGAAATTCTTCAGCAGAAAGTTCACCGATGATTTCAATCTCCTTGTCCCATTCTTGGTCGCTTAGGTTCAACCACCTGTACTGGACCTTTACTGCAGCTGCAATCTTTGATCCTATTGCTTTTTTCATTGTTTCTTCATAGGATTTCAGCGATTCCCTTGACGCATCCCCCCGAACCACAGACTCTCCTCCAATTTTTCCCGCAGCCCTGCCAAACTCAATTGCATATCTAATTCCCTCCAGGACCAACGGGTTTGCCTGTCCCGCAGAGTCTCCAACCATTATCAGGTTATCATCTATTGTAGACTCGCGTAGTCCTTCGTTGGGAATAAGACCATAATGAAACTCTACTGGAACAATTCTTCCAAGGTCATCTAGAGGTTTTGGCCTTTTTTCAAGTAACTCGATCAAAAGTTTGCTGGCATCTGCCTGGGAGTTGGGCTTGCCAACACCTACCCCTATGCGGACCTTGTTTTTTCCCAAGGGAAAAACCCATGCATAGCCTGCAGGAGAATACTGCGAGCCAACCATGAGGTGCCACGTGTCTGGGCTTACCTTGTCGACATAGGCTTCATACTCTGCACCTGCACCAAATCTTTTCCACGGCAAAGCAATTCCAAGAGATCTTCCAACAACAGAGTAGAAACCACTTGCATCAATGACAAGTTTTGAATTAAAAACCAGTTCTTCTTTGAGCGAGGTAGCCTTGACACCGCTTAACTTTTCCTTTTCATTTTTTATTACATCAGTTACATTGGTCCGCAAAAAAATGTCTGCCCCCTCACTTGCAGCCTGATATGCAAGAAACTGGTATGTCTTTCGCACATCCAAGACTGCTGCCTGGGCAGTCTCACTTTTTTTTATCACATAATTATTTGGAGAGTAGAAAGCATAGTTGCTTATCTCGTTGTAACACTCGGACGGAATTCCAAATGATTTTGCCTCCTTTATCCATGTCACACCACTTGTCCTGACATTTTGTCCAATTGCCTCGTCCCTTTCAAGCACCGCAACACTGAGGCCTTTTTTTGCAGCACCCCACGCTGCTGACAGGCCTGCCGGGCCTCCCCCTACAACTAGTACATCATAATTGTAATTTTTAGCCATTTGTGTACTCAAATTTTTGTCATGCAACATTTTAAGCTGTGGTTTTGCCTTGGTTTTTTCCAACCCAATCTTTTTACCTAGCGCACAAAAAAATATTTCATGTCAAAGGGTTTGGTCATAGTTTACACAGGAAAGGGAAAGGGAAAGACAACAGCAGCCCTTGGAATGGCTCTTCGCGCAGTAGGCTATGACCACAAAGTCTGCATGATACAGTTCATCAAGGGCTCTTGGCATTATGGCGAGATGACATCATCAAAGAGGCTTGAGCCAGAGTTTGAGCTCACCGCAGTAGGCAAGGGCTTTGTGGGAATATTAGACGACAAGAGCCCAATTGAGGATCATAAAAAAGTGGCAGAGGAGGCACTCAAGATTGCACAAGAAAAGATCAATTCAAAAAAATACAACATTATAATATTAGACGAGATAAATTATGCAGTAAATCTAGGCCTAGTAAATCTAAAAGATGTCTTGGAGATTATTTCAAACAAACCAGATGATGTCAACTTGGTCCTTACAGGAAATCATGTTAAAGACGAAGTGATAGAAAAAGCAGATCTCGTTACCGAAATGAGAGAAATAAAACATCCATTCAAGTCTGGGATAAAAGCAAAAAAAGGAATTGACTTCTAGTCAGCAGCAACATTAAATTATGTACGATAAATTTGAAAGCCATGACGACAACTGTCCAAGATTTCCCCGAGGTGGGAGAGATTGTTATTGCAACTGTAACAAGGATAGTAGATCAGGGAGCATATGTCTCCCTTGACGAGTTCAACAACATACAAGGGTTCTTGCATGTCTCAGAAATTGCTACCGGCTGGATAAGAAATGTAGCAAAGTTCCTCAAGACAGGAGAGAAAAAAGTCCTGCTTGTAAAACGTGTAGACCCACGACGTTCTGAAATAGACTTGTCACTAAAACAAGTATCGTCTGATCAAAAAAAGAAGAAACTTTTAGAGATAAAGCGCGGCGAAAAAGAAGAAGCCCTTATTGAAAACATGAAGTCTCGCGTCAGCTTGTCTGCATCCGAGATGACAAAATTAGAAAATGTTCTAGTTGACAAGTTTGGTTCTGTATATGACGCATTTTCAGAAGTTTCGGCAAAAGGAATATCCATTCTAGATAATCTCAGCATACCTCCAAAGGCATTGGCTGTAATTGCAGAACTTGGTGCAAAGATCCAAGTTCCCCATGTTGAAATACGCGGAATATTTGAGATTACATGCAACAAGTCAAACGGCATTGAAATAATCAAGCATGCATTAATTGATGCTACTGCAAACAAACAGGAGATCTCTGTGACGTATATCGGGGCTCCCAAGTACCGCATTACTCTTACTGCTCCAAACTTCAAGGAGGCAGAAAAGGAACTAAAACCAATTCTTTCTGCTGTCCAGGATGCAATAGAGAAGAAGGGGGGCACCTTCAAGTTTACAAGGGAAGAATCAAAGAAGACAAGAGAAGGATAGCAGAATGCACTTTCAGATGAGAAAATGTACAGATTGTAAGAGATACACCCTAAAAGACCAGTGCCCCAAATGTGGACACCCAACTGTCACTGTCCATCCAGGAAAATATTCCCCAGATGACAAGTATGCAAGGTATCGCATTTCAGATAGATACAAGTAAAGCCAGTTTTATTTTGCAGTACTGTTAGACGACTCTATACTGATTTTTGATACGCGTGCAGAATCAGCATCCACTGGCTGGTTAGTGTTAGGACTTGTCTTCAGTGATGCAATTTGATCAACAACATTTTGGCCGGATATGACTTGACCAAATAGAGTATACTGATCATTTAGCCATGGAGCGTCACCAAGTGTGATAAAGAACTGGGAGCTGCCACTGTTTGGATCACTGCCTCGGGCCATGCCTACCATGTATTTTGTGAAATTCAGGCTGGTACTAAATTCTGGAGGAATTGTATATCCCGCATCTCCAAGTCCCCAAGTGCTCCTGTCACCTTTTATCGTATTAGGATCACCGCCTTGTATTACAAATCCAGGCACTATTCTGTGAAATACGGTCCCGTCATAGAAACCAGAATTTGCAAGCTTGACAAAGTTTGCAGTTGTCTTGGGTGCAACGTTATCAAATAATTTGAATTTTATCTCTCCAAATTTTGTATCAATCACTGCAATATTTCCACCGCTACCTGTGGCGGTTGCAGGTTTTATGATAGTGGTAGAACTATTTCCCTGTGATGTACTGGAGCTAATTCCCCCCAATGTACTGGAACTGTTTCCTTGCAATGTACTGGAGCTAATTCCCCCTAGTGTACTGGAACTGTTTCCTTGTGATGTACTGGAGTTTGCTTGAGGCTTGTAATCAGGATTGACCTGATAAATCAATACACCAGAAAAGACACCCGAGTCTTTCCTGTCCAAACTTGGGGATGAATACACTAGGCGTAGTGGCCCTGTTCCATTTGCAGGATATTTGATGGTCTTTGAGTAAATTGCAGTATAGCCCGTAGTATATGTAGGCGACTCGTTGTGGGTGTTGGGATTATAGTATGTTAGAGGAGTAAACGGAAACATCTGTCCAAGCAAAGTATCGTGCCAGAAATAGTCAGTGGGTGTAAAGGAATCATCTTGTAGGTATTTGGACGAATCAAGGCCTCCTATTTTCATGAACCACTGTTTCTTGCTCTCGTCTCCTCCACCTCCAAGTATGTAAAGGTCCTGATTGCTTGAGGTAAACTTTTGGCCTACAACGTAAACTAGGACATAGTTTGCACCTGCCTTGTTTAGCATATTCCATGCCTTATCAGGAGAACTCAGAAGAATCCTTGCAATGTTGGCTATGACGTTTGTATCAACTGTAGCATTATCAGCAAGTGTAGTTCTTCCTCCCAAAGTCTGGATCCAATATCCATAGTCCCACCAGGAGGCAATTACGGAATTTGCCGGAGTATTATTTTTAATCCAATTCATGGCATCTGGCCAGTCATCAGTAGCGATGGCAAAATTTGATCCCCCGTTAAGAATTGTAGGCGGAGACTTGGTCATTACTATCCAGTTTGCATTGGCAGGGTACAGAGCTGGAACAACTAGTAATGCCACAATGACTGCAACAAATGCTATCTTTGGAACTCTTCCAAGCAAATCTATTGTCTTCTTTACAGGAGTTTCCTTTCTTGACGAGCCTCCTTTCTTTGACGGTTCCACAACTTGAACCGGCTTGTTTTCCCGTTTGAAAATATCTGTTACAAGTACTGCAAGACCTATGGATGAAAGTATGATTATGGAAGTTGCAGTAAGCAATTCTAATCTAGAGAAAGTCGATCCCGCATATGCCCCAGCAATACCAATTATCAACGCAAATACAATCATCTCATTTTTAAGAGAAAATCTTGATGCGTTCTGGTCCCCGTTCTTTTTTCTAAACACAAGCCATATTCCAAGGCCCGCAAAAATCATCAGTACCGAAAAGTAGCTAAAGTTTTGTGCAAGTGTGGGGGTGGCATGCTCTGCAACAGAATCAACCAGTGGATCTTCTGAAGTCAAAAAGGGATTCATTGCATTAAGATAACGGAAGCTTACGGTACCAAGAGCAGTTGCAGACAAGACTGCACTACCTATTATCAGCAGTGCAACCATTACAAGCAGGCTGTTACGTATGCGATGTTGCTCTTTGCTATACTTTTGAATGAAAATTATTATGACAAGCAATATGGCAGGTCCAATCATTACCAGTCCCCTTATACCAAACACAAAGGATGGTCCCGGTCTTGCAAATACTCCTCCAGATATTGCCATGGTTACTATTACAAACAATGGAACTGCCCAGAGCAGGAAATTGTGATCTTTTCGTAGGAAAGGCAGTGCAATGAAAAATATGCCAAGCGGAAGCAGGAAGAATTCTATTCCACCCCATGATGCAAAACCTATTGCAAGAAAGAATCCACCACCTACTAATTTCGATATTGCAATTTTCTTGTTCTCCGATTTTATTCCACTAAGAAACAGGTAAACTCCCAGCAGACCATAAAACAAACCGAGAGGTTCAGACTTGAACCAGCCAATTGTTCCCCTGACTATGATTGGCGGAGACAGGGCAAAGAAGAGTGATGCAAAGAGCCCCGCACTTGTACCAGCCAAAACTCGTACTAGGGCAAATATCACTACTGCAGTCATAGAACCAAAGACTACTGGGAAAATTATGGTAAAGTCATAGAGACTCATTCCGCCGCCAAATATTTTAAACAAAACTGCATCAGTTACATGCAATGGAACTTGGGCAGTAGCAAAAACATCTCGTCCAGCTGGATACCAACTCATTGTATCGTGCCAATGAACATATGCATTTAGCCCATTGTCAAGCAAGTATTGTGTTGCGCGATAATTAAAGAACGGATCAAATTCGTTTAGTTGAAATCCATAATCAGCAGCCTGGGACCTAACCATTGCAGAAATGGAAAATGAAATTGCAAGAATTCCAATTACAAGCAGATGCCTCAAATGAAAATCAAATTTTCGCACCCTGAACAGTTTGGCATCTTGGATCAAGCTAATTTTTGGGTGAATGTATTCTGTTTATAAATCCATGGCGAAGAGATCATCAAATCTATCTAAACAACAGCCAGAGAAATTGTAGAAAGGATGCCTGCAAAGACATCAGTCAAATCAATGAAACAGTAAGATAGCTGTTGGAATGTTTGTAGTAAATTCACTACTCTTTTGCAACAATTTGAACATCACAAGATTTTACCAGCTGTTTAAAATCATGGGCATCTTTCTTGCTGCCAACAATTGTTCCATAATGCATTGGGATTGCAATTTTTGGCTTGATCATCTCTATTGCTTTGGCTGCTTGTTGTGCTGTCATCACATATGTCCCACTAACAGGTACAAGGGCAATGTCAGGCTTTAGATCAGACATTTCTGGAATCAAGTCAGTGTCGCCCGTATGGTATATTGTGATGCCGTTCAACGATATCAAAAAGCCTATTTTATCATCCTCCTTTGGATGAAACGGTTTTTTGGTATCAGGATTTATCTTGTCCAGATTATATGCACGAACAGACTTGATCTTGATGCCTCTCACAGTTTTTTCTTGTCCGGGAGAGATTCCAATCTTTTCCTTAAAGGCAAACCCTTTCAACATGTCAATGCATTCATTTGCAGCAACAATGCTTGTGTCACCCGTTGAGACATTTTTTAGATCGTCTATGTTGCAGTGATCAAAGTGATTGTGCGATATTAAAATCAAGTCAGCTTTTTCTTGTTTTGTTATTTTGAATGGATCAGTCATTATTTTGACATTTCCAGTAAGCAGGAAAGAGTCATGCCCAAGCCATTGTATTTTGACTCCCTTGTATTCAAACACAGTTTAATTTTCGTTCTGCCAAAATTAAAGCTTACTTGGCTCAAGAACAATCTTGTCACTTGAAACAGAAAGAACCGAGCCTCCATTTTCTTTTATCCTTGTCTTAAGCTTGGCATCAATTGTAGCCACTATTCCACCATTTTCTTTTACATAAGAGACCAAGGCATCGTCAACAGATCCTCCCGAGATGTCAATTGTTTGAAAATTCTTTATAATTTTTAGCGCATTTTGGGCCGAGCTTTTTTTTTATCGTCAAGAGCTAGTTTTTCAAGTTCTCGTACAACCATGTTTGGTACAACATACTCCAAGGTCCCAATCTCTGTCTCCACATTTGGGATATTTTTTATCCTCGTCGAGGCAACAAGTACAAGAAAACTAGAGTCGCAAATTACCTTAACCACTTGATACACCAGCACCAATCAGTCTCCATCTTTCAGATATTCTTCGACTTATTGCCACCTTGCTATTCTCAAAGATGCACACAGGTCTTTTGAACTGTAGTTCAACTGTTTTTCCCCTCACACTTGTTACCTTGGATAATAGTGGTGCAGTACCAAGACTGAGTCTCAATGACTCGCCTGTCTGGATTGCAGAGACTTTGATCTCTTCGCCCGAGCCCACTGCAGTATCAAACAAATTTACCTCAATTTTTGCGCTGTAAGAATTTTCTGGCAGAGTATCCGGTTTTCCTATCACAGATCCTATCAGTGAGTCACTTCTGGTCATGGCAGGATCAAGTTTAGTTGCAAGTGCTATCAATCCACCAGCCTTTACTTCCTTTACTATTCCCGCGCCAGTCCCAAGAGATGCAATCTCTGTAAAGATTGATTCGTATTTGCCAGTCTTTTCATTGGGAAGGCCAGGCTTTATCTCAATTTCATCCCCTACCTTGAATATTCCCTGAATGATACTTCCTCCAATAACTCCACCCTTGATGTCTTTAATCTTAGTTCCAGGCTTGTTGATATCAAATGACCTAAGAACATGCATTACGGTGTCTTTTTTATCATCACGTTCAGGAGTAGGTATTGAATTTTCAATGGCACCAATTAGTGCATCAATGTTTAGTTTTGACTGGGCAGATATTGGAATTATTGGTGCCTTGGCAGCGCTTGTACCCTTGACAAATTTTACAATGTCTGCATAGTTTTCCATTGCTTGCTCATACGATATCAAATCAACTTTGTTTTGAACAATAACAACTTGTTTTATCCCAAGTGTCTGCAATGCCAGAAGGTGTTCCTTTGTTTGCGGTTGTGGAACTTTTTCATTTGCTGCAACCAAGAGCATCGCTCCATCTATCAAGGCAGACCCGGACAACATGTTTGCCATCAGGCTTTCATGGCCAGGGCTGTCTACAAAACTTACAACACGAGACAGCTCGCTTTCCTTTCCACAGTTGTTACATTTTGGTGTTACAGAATAACCAAGTGGAACCTCACAGCTCTTACACTTGTAAAATGCAGCATCAGCATAACCAACTTTGATTGTAATTCCTCGTTTTAGTTCTTCACTATGTGCGCTGGTCCACACACCAGTCAAGGCTTGAATAAGAGTAGTCTTTCCGTGATCGACGTGACCCGCAGTTCCAATGTTTACACATGGCTGATAACCATATTTTTTTACATACCAGTCCGGAAGAGTTTCTTTCCAATGCACGTACAAAGATAAAAAAAACGAATATGTTAACCTATGCCTTTTTCTCGGCAGATTCTTCAGCTGGTTTTTCTTCTATCTTGAGCTCTCCATCAAAAGAGCAGTTTAGCTGATAGACTTCTTCTGTCACTGTATTACCTCTTACAAGTTTGCGAATTCGCTGTCCGTTTTCAGCATCTCGCAATCCAATACCCTGTGATAACAAAATGTATTTTCTTGCACCACCGTGAATATCTGCTCTCAATGGAACTCCAGACTTGTCACTGCCTCCAGTTATCTTTAGCTTGCCAGCTTCTCCTATCAATGCAGCATCAAGTTCGGTGCCAACTGTCACACCCAAAAATGGTCCAGCCTCCTTTTCCTTTACCTCTTTGGTGATGGTTCTTCCTTTCTTATCAGATATGTTCAGCTTGAATGTAGCCAAGTAGTAAAAAAAATCTTTAAACTATTAATTAATCTTTGGAGCTGTCAGGTTATAACTTGTCAAGTAGAGTTTGGATACGTGCACCACAAACTCGACAGAACCTGGTGAAATAGATGATTTTCTCAGAATAGCAATTGGCAATTATTACATATTCTGACAACTTGACAAATGTTACCTAAATCTTTTAAAAATGCAAACGCGTTACTATGTTTATTGAATGAACCAATCAAGTGTCCTCGCTGTGACAAAACAATGGTTTCAATGCAAGCATGCCACATGATATGCACAAATTGCGGAGCACATTTGGATTGCTCAGACAAGGGATCGTTCTGGTAAACTAGAAACCAGGCCTGTCAAACTGAAAGTTTTCTGCCAGTTCTCCAACCTTTTGCCTCATCAAATTAAGATAGTCATCATATTTTGCCTCAAACCCACAGTGGGGACATTTGACACTTGTCACCTCGTCATCAAGTATTGCAACTTTATCACATTCCGGACATTTTGCATCCATGGATTAATTTGCCAACCAAACTATATAATGTTAGACGCCAAATTTTGATTCAGCGGAGTTAGTCCAGCCTGGTAGGACGTCAGCTTCCCAAGCTGAAGGTCGCGGGTTCAATTCCCGCACTCCGCACTCACTTATTTCCAATAATTTTCGCTATCTTTTCAAATTCATTTTCATCAAGGGATGGCCTTTTTGGAAACATGCTATGAACTGGACCTGCACCATCAGAAGCATTTCTAGGTATTAGGTGCACATGCACATGCGGTACCTCTTGTCCACTTTCTTTGCCGTTATGGATTGCAATCAGTACCGACGAAAAAACCGATTCAAGCCGTCCAGCCATCACCTGTACTGTTTCAAAGAGATCCAAATTGTCTTGCTTGCTCATCTGCTGGACCTTGTCATAGTGATTCTTTGGAATCACAAGAGTATGGCCTCTTGCAAGCGGAAAGGCATCGAGGAAGGCAAGTGAGTCTTTCGTTTCATATAGCTTTTTTGCAGGAATTGTCCCGTTTACTATATTGCAAAAAATGCATCCCATGTATCCTTGATTGTAAAATGAGCGTTAAATCTTTTGTGAAGCGTCTGAATAAATCATAGTTGCGATATTGCCTGCTCAATCCCAGTCCTGTCATGTGCTTCAGGCATCTGCTCTAGATATTTTTGAAAATCTTGTTTTGCAGCACCAAGTTTTTGTTGCTCATATCTTACCAGTCCACGATTTTTGTAGATTGGTGCAAATCTTGTCGAGTCAACATCTAGTGCAAGAGTATAATATTTTTCTGCATTGGAATAATCCTTGGTCTTGAGATAATAATTTCCAAGCCCCCGGTATGCAAGATAGTATTTTGAATGCAATGCTATGGTTTTGTTATAGTAAGATACTGACTCGCTAGAGTTTTGGTCGTTTAGTATTCCTGCCAAAAGACACATTGCAGTAGAGTTTGACTTGTTAATTTCAAGGGCATGCCTTAGTTTTTCCATTGCCTCTCCAGTCTTGCCCTGCAGCCGTAGCTTTTCCCCGTCAAAGCACAGCCTGTTTGATTTTATTTTTTTTTCATCAAATGTGTTGATGTCTGACAATATGTCTTGTGGAACAAGCAAGATCATCAACCGGTCATCCTCCTGCCACTGCTCATCAAATATCTTCTCGGGTATAGCCCCTATCTTTTCAGGCTCTGGTATATAGTGAAAGATTGTCTTTTCTGTCTCGTCATACCCCACAATCAGCGACGCATGTTGCACTACATCCTTTACTCCAGGCAAGATAACAATTGGCGGTACACCAATGTCGATCATTTTTTTGAGCTCTTTTAGAGTAGAATTTATTATAATGCCAGCAAGCCCATGTCTTTCTGCAAGCTCAACGCCTTCAATGAGTATGCTGCCTTTCATGTTTTGATATTTTTTTGCAATCTCTGCAGCTTCTTTTAGCGGCAAGTCAACTCCCCAGTATTTTGATACGGCACTTACAACAAGTGGTAGACAGATGTTCTCCTCTCTTACGATTGGTATCTCTAGTGTGTGAGTAGAATCCATCAAGGAACCAATAATTTACGTATTATTAATACCATTAATGGAAGAAAATTTTTCCAAAAGAGATCTCCCGTCCACACTCATCTCTGGATGAAATTGTGTTCCAAAAACATTGTTGTCGCCATACTGGAATATTTCAAACTGGCAATTATCAGATGACGCTATCTGGATAAAAGTGGGGCCAAGTTTTGATATCATGTACGAGTGGCTTTCAAAGGCGTCAATCTTTCCACTTGTAAGAAGATTATTTTTTATGGTCTGTACTTGATACAGGCCATGACGAGGAGATGTCATTTTTTTTATTGTCCCCCCTAGGGTCAGTGCAAGAATTTCTGCACCATAGCAAATACCAAGCAACGGCTTTCCTGCATCTAGCGAGTGTCTGACCAGTCCCGAGTTTATCACATTCATCTGTGGATTGTTTTTTCGCCTTCCTGACAATATAATGGAGGAATATTTTTTGGCATCTATTGTGGATACATCAGAAAATGCGTGAGATTCAAACGGTACACCGAGACCTCTCATACAGTCCAAGAGCGAGGAAGTGTAGACAGATCCATTGTCTACAACTAGCAGCAACTATCTTACACCTATTGTGATATAGTGCAGTTCCGGTACGCTGTTATCTACTGTTACAGCTCCAAGTTTTACCGTACCGTTTTCCTGCCAAAACAGTATCTTGTTATTGTTTTGTTGTACAAAGTTTTTCACAAATTCTGATATGAGATTCTTTGTATTGCCAAGGTCAGATTGTTGTATAAAGGACACCTTGCCTTCCTCAAATGTAAGTGGGAACTGGATTGACATTGGAGTAAGTATGGTTATCTTTTGGTCACCAAGTATTGTTTTTATGGTAGATATCCTAGTTGATTCGTCTAGTTGCAGTGCAGCAGTGATGGTATCTGGTGCAACGCCGCTGACTTTTGCTAGATAAGCAGCAAATGCCTCCTGTGGTGTATTTCCTAGGCCAACAAAGTATTCACCATCAAATGCAGCACCCACTGCTGCAATGGTTCCTAGCTGTGTAACCACACCACCAGAACCTGCGGTATAAACAGGAATAAAGTAAACGTCCTGGTTTCCTATCCTGTACAAAATATTATCTCCCACTCTAGGAGTCCTCAACAGGGTTTGCAGCTGGGCAAAGGCTGATTCTCTTGATAACGCTTCGCGTACTGCAGTTGGTCCCAAAAGTTTTGTCTTTGAATCAAGCGGAACTTGGTAAAACTGCATCTTGCCAAGGTTTGAAACATCATTTTGCACAATCATGTATCCTGCCAAGTTTCTCCCTTGAGATCCTCGTAGCTCAAGCGAGAGTAGGCCTACATATGTTAGCTTGTCAAATCCAGGCGGTTTCTCTTCTACATAATAAGTTCCAAGACCGTTTGGAACTTCATAGAAATCTTTTGCCTGTATGAACGTAGAAGGATCAGTCACATGATAAATGTTGAACATCTCAACTTTCCAGTTAAAGAGAGCCTCTGGGTATTTGAGTTGTTTTCCAAGCCATGATGGCATGTCAATGAACTGGTCGTGGTATTGACTTGCAAACATGTCTGTGAAAAAGTCATCACCGGTTTTTATCAGGGTGACCTTGCCATTATAAATGTCAACCAGTGCATATCCCACCAATCTCAGGTACGGATTACTAAATGACCATGGGACATTGCCAGTATCAAAACCTACAATCAAAGGTACAAGCCAGTAGGTCTTTTGTCCATTGCTTACAGGAAGTATATCTAGTTGTTTTCCAAGCAAGTTATACTGGAAATATGGATAGAGCAGCTGCATTCTGTCATGTACATCCCTGTATCTGAGTATGTGCATTGGTTCAGTTGGGTATGACAAGAAAAAGTTGGGCTCGAAGAGCTGGCTTATTGGCGGCTTGACTTCAATTCCTCCGGTTCCATTGTATGTCGCATTGTTTAGCTCAGCAGAGGTTTGTCTGTTCTGCGGATAGGCAGCCCATGTTTCTGAGAACAGGCCACCCTCTCCATAGTAAATCATTCGTTGCTTGAAGAATTTGTTGCTGTCAACAATTGTTCCATTTTGGGCGTTAAGGGTAAGAAAACCATTGTCAACATGAGTATATACAAAATGCTGGTTGTACCACTGGTTCTCCTGGGTAACTGAATCTGGCAGTATTGGTTTCATGGATGCAGTCCAGTACAGAGTATCATTGAATCTCAGTATGTCATTATTTTCAAAATTCACATATGGTATGAGGCCAATCTCAGGCTTTAGTTTTGCAAATGCTGCATCCCAGTCCCAGACTCGAACTTTGTCTAACAGAGCGTTATTTTGTGCAACATAGTTTGGAATGTCGCTTGGCGCAACAGAGCTTAGCTTTACATTATCTGGAACTACTGTTATTTGGTCTAACTGTCCAAGGTATCTGTTTACACCTATCTGTTCTGCCTTGTATGGACCAAGAAATTCTATTTTTCTTGCATCTGCAATGCTGTTGTTTACCATCATAATGGAACCTGCAACTAGTGCAATGATTACCAAAACAAGTATACGAATGTAGATGTCACGTTTTGATGGAAATATGATTACCCTAGACTTGAATTTGTCAATGAAATAAAATGCAACAAGTGCCAAGCCTGCAGCTAGTGTACCACCTATGGCATACCTGGTATTGTAATCGATTTGGTTTGTAAAGAACATGTTAATTCCAGCCCAGATGATTCCAATTCCAATTATTGCCTCAACTGTGGAAATATAATCAAGAACCTTGGGCTTGCCCTTTGCTGCATCTTGTAGATACCTAGTAACCAGTCCCACAATGTTATGCAGTCCCACATAGAGTACAAGTCTGAGACCTATTACAGCAAGTATTGGAGGAACAAGAATTGTCAGTGACGGAATCATCGGGACTACATGCGTTGTAGCGTAAGATGGATCAGTAGGCGGCGTAACAAATGGAAGTGAGAATATATTCCATATGCTGTTAATACCCAAGCTGTGCCCATCAACCAGGTAGACAAGTGCAAATCCAAACATTAGATTTGTAAAGAATGCGCCAAAAAGTACAACTTTTGTTATTTGCCAGATGATAAAGTTTGGAACATTTAGTTTGTAATCCTTAAAACTTGGAATTGTTTCTGTTACGGAATAATTTGCACCTCTCTTGAAGAATGTCAGGATGGTATTGATGGCATACCATGACATTGATGATCGGTTTTTGATGTTCACCCGTATCAATGCAATAGATGCCAAGACCACTGCAGAGAGCAATGAAAAGTAAAGCGGCTTTGTAAACAGAGTACCAAACTCTTGCGAGTTCATGTACATGACTACTGCCTGGTTGCTTGTCAGGACAAAAATCACAATAGCTATTAGAACAATAATGCCAACCTTGACATATTTACTAGCATCACGTGGTGGTGGGCTGGACTGGGTCGATGAATTATACAAAATCAGGCTACCTTCCTTTGTGTCAAACTAATGTCTACCTAAGTTTCTTTTGCAAAATACCATTAATAAGTCAAATCAAGGTTGAATTTTTTCATATTGCATTTCCCAGTCCTTTGCACAACATGTAAACTGCGGCATATTTTGGCAGAGAAACAATTTCACTCTTGTATGGACCAAACTTCTTGTTTTTCAGCCGTATTTGCAATGGACAGTCTACCATAATCTCCACATTATCGTCTCCAAGAAGACATGCTTCCAAAAATGGATCAAATGAATCCAGGTTGGTACATTGAATTTTTGAGAGGCCGCTCTTGCTGTTAATTGATCCCTCAAGCCTAAATATTCTGTGTATATCCATGGTCACCTTGGGGTCAACTCTTACTCCCATGGTTTTTTTGATCTCTTCTAGCTGTACCTGAAATGCAGAATATCCACTTGCAATTATCTCGCGTGTAACTTTGGGTACCTTTGATCTCGATGAAAATAATTTACGTGCAACTCTGCCTCGCCATCCTTTCTCCTCAAAGGTGGGAAGCAAGGACTTGGAGTTGTTTTGTCGCTTGATTCCAAATGATTCAGGTATTGCACCATTGAACATGATATAGTCTACCAAGTCTGCTCTTTCCTGGGAACCCAACGGTTCGTAATCAGCATTGGTTACACGGATATGAAACCCCTCATTTCCAGAAAAATATGTCTCTATCTGTTCTTTTTGCACATTCAAGTCAGTTGTAAGTATATCAACAAGCTTTGTAACCTCTTTTTTAGACTCGGATATGCAATTCTTACAGATTACAGATGCAGTCTCAAATTTTCCAGAACCACATTTTGGACACTGGGACTGGAATTCAGTTACAGAATTGTTGCAAGAGCTGCACTTGAATATGGTATGATCTTTTCTGCATGGAAGGGCCAAGTCTTTTGCATCAATATCAAAGATCATGTCTGCACCTTTCCAGTCTTTCTCTGACATGGGAAGGTTTGGAAACATATAGTATGCATTTGAGCAGTACACATCTGAGGGGACCTCCTTCATCAACATTAGATGTAGTTCCTTGTCGTTTTTTACAACAAGGTGCCTAGTCATTCCAGAATTGAATTTTTGGTATCCAAACTCCCTTTCCACAGCTCTTTGTGGAACATGTATTAGATCAAAACGGTTAAAATAATATTCCTTGAATGCGCTTTCTATCAGCAATGCATTTTTTTCATTCATTGGCTCTTCCTCTTTTTGCCAAACTGTACGGGATTTATTATTCCATCACAGTCAGGGATGGCAAAGCAGAGACTCTCGCTTCGTAGTTTTTCACACGATGGGCACTGGTATTTGGTTCCGCTTCCAGATGAACCAGAAATGTGATCTAGTTGGTATCTTGTAGTTCGCTCGTTATAATCAGGGGCATTTTTGAACAAGGGTGCAATTTGATCAACTGTCTGGCCCTTTGAGAGAAGATAGGTAGCAAGCAGGAATCTTCCAGAGTGCGGCAGGTTCTCTCCCTTTTCTAAAACTTCAATTCCATGCTTGACGCATGGAGGATATTCCGAAGACACATAGGCCGTGTCAGAAAACTTTTTGGCAAGTGCCACCAGATCTTCTACCCTTTGTCTGAAGATTTGAGGTACAGAATCAACATTGACTGACTGGATTTTTCCATTGATGTATTCACCAAGCTCAGCACGTATCAGCCTGACTGTTTCATGTGCACTCAGGTAGACAAGGCCATTTGCAACCCTTCTATTTATCAACTTCCATTCTTTTTCATGAAAATGGATTGCGCGATGTAGATAATCAGGAACCTTGATCACAAAATCTTCATTGTCAATTGATACATTGACTGCAAAGAGATCCCGGATTATCTTCAATGGAAGCTCTAGGTTTTTTTTATCTCTGCTTACCCAGAGATCCTGTTGCAAATATTTTTCGGCTCTTCTTGATTCTGCAAGAGAAAACCTTCGAATAAGAGTTGCAATTCCTGCAGACTTGAGTAAAATTATTGCCACTAGGAATGAAAGCAACTCAGAATCATTGTCCAGTGTTTCAAGATCAGAACTATAAATTTGTCCAGATGATGCAACTACGATTCTGCCATATGCCTTTTCGACGATTGGTTGCCAGTCTGGATGCCCCAGCTGCTCAAGACTCAGTCCCGTGTTTCGCAGATATTCCCCGGCCTCTGTAAGAAAAGGATATTTTGCCAAATCCTTTACTCCAATCTTTAGCATACTCTCTCTGTCATCAATAACCTTAAAAATTTGATTATATCATCTTGCCATGATAAAACTAGCTTGGATTATTTTCCTGCGAGTTTAAATTAAACCCAAATAAATTAGTGGCATGCAGGTTGGATTACATGTATCCATTGCAGGTTCCATAGACAAGGCAGTTGATAACGCTGTAGCAATAGGATGTTCAGCATTTCAGATTTTTACCCGCAACCCAAGAGGATGGGCTGCAAAACCATTAACAAGTAATGATGCTTCAAGTTTCAAAGAAAAACTTGCCAAGACCAAGATTGACAGATTTGCGACAGTAGCTCATATGCCATATTTGCCAAACCTTTCCTCTCCAGAAGAGGATCCATTTGTAAGATCACTTGGTTCACTAATAGACGAGGTTAAAAGATGCAGTAAGTTGGGAATTCCATACATTGTTGCACATTTAGGAAGTCACAAGGGCCAAGGAGACAAGAAAGGAATCGAGATGCTACTCAGGGCATTTACAAAGGCTGCAAAAGACACCCCGGATGATGTGACTATTCTTCTTGAAAACACAGCAGGTCAAAAAAACAGTGTTGGTTCTGATCTTGACCAGCTTGCATCCATTTTGTCTGAGCTCAAGCCTGCCAAAAGATTTGGCATCTGTTTTGATACCTGCCATGGTTTTGCAGCTGGCTATGACATGAGTACAGAAAAAGGTGCAGCTGCAACACTTGAAAAATTAAATAATGCAATAGGTTTTGAACGCCTCAAAATTTTGCACCTCAATGACTCCAAGGGAGAACTTGGAAGCAACCTAGACAGACACGAGCACATTGGACTGGGACACATTGGGGAGAAGGGGTTGGGGCACATCATAAAAACAATAAATCGTAAAAAAATTCCAATAATTTTAGAGACACCGATTGATGAGAGACGTGATGATGTTGGAAACTTGAGCAAGGCAAAAGAGTTGGCATAGTGAATCATGAATTACGATCAAATAATACAACTTGCACTGGAGCGTGGATTTTATTTTCCAAGCTGTGAGATTTACTCTGATGCACATGCAGGATTTTGGGAGTATGGTCCCTCAGGAGTCAGTCTAAAGAACAAGTTCATTGAATTGTGGAGAAGAGAACTGGTAAGGAGAGACAGGATGTGGGAGATTGACGGTTCGCAGATAATGTCAGAAAATGTTTTTGTCGCGTCAGGTCACTTGGCAAGTTTTGCAGATCCAATCGCAATGTGTACAAAATGTAAATCCATCTTTAGGGCAGACAAGATGATAGAAGAGATCACTTCAATTACTATCCCAGAAAGTGCAGATTTGGTAGAGTTTGATAAAGTGATACAGGAAAAAAACATCAAGTGTCCCAAATGCAAGGGAAGTTTTGAAAGTATCAAGAAATTCAACATGATGTTCAAGGTTGGAATAGGAGCCCAGGGAGAATCAGCATATCTCAGGCCAGAGACATGTCAATCCATCTTTGTTGATTTTCCAAGGCTGTTCAAGACAATGCGAGGAAAGCTTCCGATTGGTATTGCTCAGATAGGAAAAAGTTTTAGAAATGAGATCTCGCCAAGGCAGAGCCTTCTTAGATTAAGAGAATTTTATCAGGCAGAAATTGAAGTATTTTGCAATCCAGCCAATCTTGATGATCTGCCCAAGTTCTCAGAGGTTGAAAATACTCAGATAAGAATAATGGTAGACGATACCATAAAGAGTATGACGTGTAAGGAGGCACTGGATTCAGGCCTGGTCCCAAACAAGCTAGTTGCATATTACCTTGGACTACTTGTAGAGTTTTACCAAAAGACAGGAATTGATGTATCAAGGAGCAGGTTTAGAAAGCTAGGAGAAAAGGAAAAGGCATTCTATGCAACAGTTGCATTTGATTTTGAGGTTGAGACCAACATAGGCTGGCTTGAGCTTGTTGCATGCAACTACAGATCTGATTATGACTTGAAAAGCCATGGTAATACAAGCAAAGAAAAATTTGAGGTGATGGACGATGAAACAAAGGTCCTGCCACATGTATTTGAAATATCAATGGGAATAGACCGAAGCCTGTATACCATGATAGAGCATAGACTCCGAGAAGACAAGGAAAATGACAGGGTTGTACTTTCCTTAGAGCCATACTTGTCTCCAGTCCATGTAGGTATCTTGTCTCTTGTAAAAAAAGACGGATTGGCAGAAAAGACTGACGAGGTGTATATGATGCTAAGAAAAAAATATGATACATTTTTGGACCACTCTGGTGCAATAGGAAGAAGATATAGAAGATTGGATGAGGTTGGCGCTCCTTTTGCAGTAACAATTGATCACCAGACATTGGAAGACAATACTGTCACAATACGAAACCGAGACTCGATGAGTCAAGAAAGAATAAAAATTTCAGATCTTGACTCTCATCTTGCAAGGGCTACTGCATTTCCCTAAAAATTATATCGCAAAACTAATCACTGGTGTTCAACATACAGATGATGACTTACTGCTTTGTACTTGATGTTCCATCCGAGATTTTCTTATGTATATCAACAGTGAAAACCTGAACATTAAAAAATATAAAAAAACATGTTTCAAGAAATTTTTGGTCTAGTTTGTTATTGAGATAGTCCACTTGACGGTTAGTGATCATTGTTGTTCAGTGTTATGCTAGGGCTGATTGGTTCTTCGGCAAACATACCGTCAATTGCTTTATTTGTAGAATTGAAAAGAACATCTTCAGAAATAGTTACTGCTCCACCAGATGTATTTGTGAATGTATTTGATATAGAAACTGTTGATGTTCCGCCGCTTGGTGTCCTTGATTTACAATGATGTTATCAGATTGCTTACAGGTTATCATTTTACCATCAGGAGCTGTAACAAACATGGTTACGTGTCCCGTAATAAAAAAACTCTCGGAATTTACAGATGATGTCTGTGATTCTCCAAGATTGAATGATTGTAATCCATACATGTACACTACTGCTACAGGGAGTGCTATGATTGCACCGTACATTATGATATTTTTGAGTTGCATTGATCAACAATAATTATAACGATCATCAGGCATTGTGGAATTGATATAATTTTTGACGAGGCCATTTTGGAATTTTATGGTTTTACAGAAACTTTCAACAATTCCATAAATTGCACTGTATAATTTTTTACAGTAGCACTAGTTGATGTATCTGCGGCTTAATCTACTAATTGGTTATAGAATTATTTTCAGTTACTTGTCTTGTATTCATGGACAGGTAATCATATACAGATATCATAATTCCTGTGATAATAGATATACTCGTATCAACAAAATGTTTCTTGTTCAACATTTGTAAAATATTTTATTTTGCATACAAGTTAGATCTAATGGTTACAATACGAGACTACCAAGCCAGAAAATGACAAAGATTTCAGATCTGATTCTCTTCTTGCAATAGCCACCGTATTTCCCTTGAACTAGTTTTTTATTCAGACAAGAAGGGCAAGGTTACTGGTCGATAAGTCACCTTTAGTGACACGCCATCCATCACATGCATCTGCGGTGTAAGGTCTGACTGGGAGTCTATCTCGACATTCCATGTTCCAACTATTGGGTCAACTGACGTTATGGAGAACCTTTCAAGCGTATCGTTTATTCCGGAATATCTTACACGGTATATCTGGTCACCTATTGTAATGCTCTTCATCTGCCCTGGTGCATCAAGTGTAGAGTCCCGTACAAGGCACTGGTCCGAGGCGCCTATCACACACGTGCCGTCAGGTGCGGTTACCTTGTATCTCATGGTACCCTCGTTGTTAAACGAGGAATAGAGTACCTGCGGGTTGGCAACGGCGTGTCCTGCGGTATCGTTGATCGGAGAAATGTCTATTGGCTGTGTAATTGACTCTGTCTTGACTGACGAGAATGTAATGACACTTGCCTGCGCGGTAAATGACTTGTCGTAAATGTTTGCCACTGCATATATCTTGTGATTGACTAGGGCATCGGAAGGCTGGGTCTTCCATTCAAGCCTTACTTGGGTCTGCCCGCTTGGGAACAACTGTCCCGGTGATACATAGACAGTCTTGCCGTCAACTAGAAGCGATATTGTACCATATACTGGATTTCCGTTGATTGTAAGGTATGCTGACGGCCTTGACGTGGTTCCTGCAGCCCTGTTTTGTGAAACGTCAAGCTGGAGGCTTGCATTAATTTGATAGCTTGGCTTGACACCTATTGTGGAGACATCGGAATCAGCCTTTTTGCCCGCACTGTTTTCCACATGAATCCAGTATTGCACGCCAGGTGCCTGCAGCATCTCATATGGTACCGTTGCAGACAGCATGTATGTGCTGTTTGATACCTGCAGCGGAACAACATTCATGGATATCGTATGGTACTGCTGCATGTCACTTCCAATTACCGCAAATCGCAGCTCCGGCAAGGTGATTTGCGTAGGCGTGTTGACTATGGCATATACCAAGAGCGGGTTGCCATGGATGAATTGTGTAGTGGGTACAGTTGCAGGCTGTTTTGTTCCATTACCCACCTGGAACTTGAAATCAAATATCTGCGGCGCGCTAAGATCTATCTGGGCGGGCTGTGTTACCAGTTCAATTTTTGTGAAATCTAGGTCCTCGTTGCATCCTGTAACCGTGACTGTTTTTCCTACCGAAAATAGGTTTGTCCCTATTGTTTCAATTGCAACCACCTCAAATGATGTCTCCTTTGGATTGATGGAAGCCTCATAGACGAGCTGTCTTACCGAGGCGTTGACATTTTCTTGGGCATATGGCTGGACAGGTATTAGCTTTGCATCAACAACGCCGCTGATTGACGTGCGGACTATGACGGTAGGATCGGTTTTATTATAGTCTGTTGCCACCTGGATTCTTACAATTTGCTTGTCACATACGTCATATGATATGTCCTGGATCTTAAGGTACGGTCCTGTCCCTCCTCCATTACTTGTTGTGGTAGCAACACTTGGGCCGACTCCAGTGACACCTCCACCAGCACTGATAGACCCTACTGGTCCTGCAGTAGATGTAGTTGATCCGGACGAGATGCTAGTGCTATGGCCTCCCAGTGCAAATTGTGAAAAGTGTGGTGCTGATACTATCACATCACATGTAAGGGTATTATCAGATGATGGAGTGGCCGATAGTATAGTAACAGGATTGCTTACCCAGCTGCCTGCCCCACCATTTCCGGTGGGATCAAACAAGAATATGTCAGATACTGGACACCCATTGGAATCCACTTGCACTCCTGAAGGGTTCTTGGGTAGCTGTAGTGTCAATTGCGGAGAAGTCTTAAAGTTGGCAGAATTTGACCAGTCAAATCCTATTCCAGATACTTCGTGCTGATATGTTACATTGACGTATAGCGTTAGCTTGTCATTTTGAGGCAGTGCGGGTTTTGAAGACGGAAGTTTGTTGTCTGTCTTTACTAGGAACCAGTCATTTGATGAACTAGGGGTATATGCTGCACATCCATTTTGGCCTGGGTTTGCACATGCTGTTACGTTAAGTTGCTTGAGACCACCTGTTTGTGGAATTACTGAAGTTTCTACCGGGATGATCATCTTCTGGCCAGGAATTATCTTGTTGAGGGGCGGAGTGGTTACTACCTGGTTGGTACTAGACGTACTTGTTGTTCCCACAATACTTGGTATCACTGCTATAACATTTGATGATTTTGGCATGGAATATGCCGGTACGCCCAATGTATTCATTATTGTAGTTGGGGTGGTATTGTCTGCAAAGGATGTTTTCAATGATACCGTTACCTGGTTTGTAATTGCATTACTCAATCTAGAATTAGATGATCCTACCGAAATTATCGGGGGTAGGCTCTGAACTTTTGTTATGGATGTATGTACTGTACCGTTTATTTTTACTGCATCAAATCCAGAAGGCGACCATGAATTAAGAGTGGTACTATCGAGGTGTGGTGCTGATGTGATCACTGTAGGCGGCAATGTTTTGAGGTTGTAGTTGATTGGTGTAAGTCTGAATATGGTAGTACCGTTCAAGTTGGTATTATGTACAGTATAGATTGTAGAGTTTCCAAGCACGTTATATCCTGCAGGTATTGTTGTCATTGTTATGTTATAAGATCCAAACGGTACCAAGGTAACAATTACCCTACCATTATTCTGGGCATCATTATCATTGATGCCTCCGTCAACTATCACTTCAGGAGTGTTACTGCCATCGTGATTTGGTGAAAGCGTATAGGAGGAACCTGCAATTAGGTTATTATTTTGATCCCTTGCCTCAATGTGGATTCCACCCTTGAATGATATGGAGTCATGCGAGGTTACTGTTTCAGTCAGTGTTTTGCTCTTTGTACCAGTTGTAGATGATACATCAGAGGCGGTTACTATCTCTGA